>JBEVMI010000114.1:0-5812 GCA_040508685.1 Spongiibacteraceae bacterium | reverse complement strand
TCCGGATCGAGTGCGGCCGTCGGTTCGTCGAGCAATAACAAACCACAGTCTGTCGCGGCTAGTACGCCGCGCGCCAGCGCCAGGCGCTGCCGTTGACCGCCGGACCAGTTGGCGCCGCGTTCGGCGACACGCGTCGCCAAACCTTTTGTGCCGTCGATAAAAATATCGGCCCGCGTCATCATCAAAGCACCGCGCAATTCCGCGTCGTCGGCGGCGCCGTTGCGGCGTTCCGCGATCGACAGATTTTCACCGAGCGTACCTTCGAACAATTCCGACTCCTGTGGAATCAGCGTCGCGGTGGCGCGCAATATCGTCGCGGCGTCGACCGGCGCGCGTACCGCCGCGGTGTGGTCGAGCTGCAATTTGATTTCGTTCGGCAAATACAGGCCGGCGAGAATGCGCAGCAGCGTACTTTTGCCGGAGCCGCTGCCCCCGATCAATGCGTAACGTTTGCCGCGCTCCAGGGTCAGTTGCAACACTGACAGGCTGGGGCGCGCGTCCGCCGAGTGGTGGTAGTGAAACGCCAGGTCGCCGAGATGCAGTGTCTGCCACGTCGGCAGTGCGGTCGTGGTGTCATCGCGTGCGTGCAAGTGGGAAAGTGGAGCATCGCGAATGACATCGCCGCTGGCGTAGTCGGCCTGCTGGCGCGCGAAACTCTGGAAGTGCGCGGCGATGGCGGTGATAACCCCGCCAGCCTGCGCGGCGTATTCATACACCATAAACAGATTGCCGAGCGGCAAGGTCGGCGTCGCGGTTGGCGACGACATCAGCGTTATGTCGTGTGCGCCCTGCAGCGCGAGCAGCGCGTACAACGCAACCAGAGCGCAGCTGAGCGCGACGCTGAGAATATCAACGCTGCACCACTTCCATTCATTGAGCACGATTGACGCACGCAGCGGTTCAAAGATCGCGAGCAGGCGTTTTTCAATCAGCTGCGCCAACCCTTTTTGCAGTCGCAGCGCGAACACCGAAAAAATATTGCCGAGTGCATCGAGCTGCGCCGCGCTGTACTGGCGTTCAGCGGCATTTTCGGTGTGTGCGAGCGCAATCATGCGACGGTCGAAGCGGACGATCACCAGCGCGATGATGCTGTAGCCAATCACCGCAGCCAGACCGACGCCGGGTGCGATCAGCCACAGCGCAATCACCGGGCCGATCAACTTCACCGCGTTCTGCAGGTAAATAAACTGGCTCTGCGCAAAATCGTACAACGCGCCGGTGCACTGGCGCAGCCGATGCGCGGTTTCACCGGAGTGATGTTTTTCATGCCACGCCAACGGCAGCGAGAACAGCTTGTCGACCAGTTCGGCGGACAGTCGCAGCCGTATCCGCAGCGCGACATTGCGCTCCATCACACGGCCGGGACCGTGCAGCAGCCAGCTCGCCACGGTCGCTGCAAATATCAGCGCCAGCCACACGCCGGCGGGGTGCAATCCAGCGACTCCCTGTTGCTGCAAGGTATTGATGGCGCGACCAGTGAGCCACGGCACGGCCAGTTTGAACAGCTGCGATGCGAGCAACAGCGTGAAGGCGGCGGCGATGAGGTGGCGCTGGCCGGCCGCGTACAACCAGAGATCGCGGTATAAACCGACGACACCGCCGGCGGGTTTTTCGGGGGAGGTGTGGGCCTGCATGACGCGCCTTGCTGCGGGGAAGCAGCGGGCACTGTGCATGGGGTGTCGAGTCAGATCAAGCGCGCTAGAATGCGGCCCATATCGATTGCTGCCAGCGGCTGCGGAGAACTGTCATGGATCAGGAAAAGTGCCCTTTTGAATTCAATTTCGACCCCACCACGTTCAAGGTCGGCGACACGGTGAGCTATCGCGTCAGCGAACGCTTCGGTGACATGCCGTTTGTCGGCACGCTGACCGCGGTGTATGACGATTACGTCGAGATATCACCGAACGATGCGACCGAGCCGGATAAACGCATGCGCGGTACCCGCGACAGCCGACCCGAAGTCAGCGCGGCTGAAGCGTTGTCCTGAGGCGACTCGATGGCAAACGTGCCGAGGCGATTAACGCTTCAGCACGAAGTGCACGATCACCGAAATCGTGCCGTACCAGACGATCGTCATCAGAACGCCGACCAGAATAAAAGGTCGCGCCTTGCCGAGCGCAAAATCGCGCTCGCGATTTTTCCCGCTTTGCACGCCGAAAAACGACGCGAGAATACTGCTGACCATCTGCAGGAAACTCAGCGATTGCGCCGTGCTTTCTGTTGGCTCGGTGGCGGGGTGTCGATTCTGGGTCTGCATGGTGCGCTCCGGAGCAGGCTGATCTCGCGACGGTCGCCGCGCAGTCTCTATGGTCGGTGCACGGCGCGATGAATTCCAGCTTCAGATCGGGATTATTTATGCGTATCAGATGCCCCCTGCACCGGTTACCTCTGTACCCTTTTCTTGTGTATCAGGGGTGTGACGTTTGATTGTCGCCAGTCCGAAAAAACGCTACGAACAACTGGCCGACCAGCTGGCGGCGCTGATCAGCGGCGGGCGGCTGGTGCCGGGTGAACGCCTGCCGCCGGTGCGCCAGGCCAGCGCGCAGTATCAGGTCAGCCCGTCCACCGTGTTTCAGGCCTATCGCGTGCTGGAAAATCGCGGCCTGATCGATACCCGCCCGCGCTCCGGGCACTACGTCAGCGAACAGGCGCGACGGGTGCTGATGGAACCGGCCTCGTCGCAGCCGGCGCGTGAAGTTCCGGCCGATGTCGATGTGTCGCAGCGCGTATTTTCAATTCTGCACACGGTTCGCGATCCCCATGTGGTGCCTCTGGGCTCGGCCTTTCCCTCGCCGGAATTATTTCCCTGGGCGCAGTTGAAACGTTCGCTCGCGAGTGCGAACCGGTTTGTCAGCCCCTGGCAGACTGTAACTGACCTGCCTCCCGGCAACGAATTGTTGCGGCGCATGATCGCGCGCCGGCATTTGGCGGCCGGCATGTCGCTCTCCGCCGATGACGTGATCATCACCGACGGCGCGCTCGAAGGTTTGAATCTGTGCCTGCAGGCGGTGACGCGGCCGGGCGATGTCGTCGCCATCGAGTCGCCCGGTTTTTACGCGGCGCAACAGGCGCTGGAGCGATTGCATTTGCGCGCGGTGGAAATTCCGGTGAACACGCGCGACGGTGTCGATCTGGCCGCGCTCAGCGATGCACTCAAACGCCACCCGATTCGCGCCTGCTGGTTTATGACCAACTACCAGAACCCGGTCGGCGCCTTGATGCCGGACGCGAAAAAACGCGAGCTGGTGACCTTGCTTGCGCGTCGTGACATTCCGTTGATCGAAGACGATGTTTACGGCGAATTGTATTTCGGCGACGTGTATCGGTGCCCGGCCAAAACCTACGATGAAAAAGGACTGGTGTTGTATTGCAGTTCGTTTTCAAAAACGCTGGCACCTGGCTATCGCATCGGCTGGGTATTGCCCGGCCGCTTCGGCAAAGCGATCGAACGGCTGAAATGGATGACAACCTTGTCGGCGAGCCTGCCGGCGCAGGTCGCGCTTGCCGATTATCTGGAGCACGGCAGCTACGACCGGCATTTGCGGAAATTGCGCGCCGCGCTGGAGTCGCAGTATCAACAGATGACACAGTCCATCGCCCGCCACTTCACCTTCGATGTCAAAGTGACGCGACCGCAAGGCGGTTATTTTCTGTGGTTGGAATTACCGGAAACGATTGATGCGCTGGTCGTGCATCAACGCGCGCTGGCAGAGGGAATCAGTCTGGCCCCGGGGCCGGTGTTTTCGATAAGACAGGACTATAAAAATTTCATCCGGCTCAATTACGGCCATCCGCATACACCGCGTATCGAACAGGCGCTGGCGGAAATTGCTCGCATTGTTGGGGACATGTAATTGGCGACAGGTAGCGCTCGAGTATGACATTCAGCATTGACCGCACCGCACACTCACGAAGCGCGGTCATTGTGAAAATGTGCGCGAATACGCTCAGGAACAGTGGTCACTCGTTGCCAGAATTTGTCTGCCTGTACCTCCACTACCTGCATCGCAGCTGCGCCCTTCGCTATTTCATGATCAGCTGGCGCGGTGGCGGTGGTCAGCATGGTTGCGCACAGCGGCCAGATCATGGCCACGGCCAGCAACGTCAGTGGATGGGGCATTTTGAGTTTTGGGCGATGCATGCGCATGACGGCGACTCCCCTGCTAATGGAGTCGATACTGGTCTTGTGGGGATGAACCATAACTGAACTGTCAGGCGGAGTTGATCTGGCGCTATTTTTTGCCGGGATCAAACTGTTGCACCCCCGTTTGCGCTGCTGTCGATGCCGGCACGCCCAACTCGAGTCGAACCACCTGCACTTCGGGATCGCGGCTGGCGCCAGCATCGTGCAGGCGGCGCAGGTAGTCGTCCCAATAACGGCTCTCTTCAACACAGAGCTCGTGCAGATAATTCCACGAATAGATGCCGGTGTCGTGGCCGTCGCTAAACGTGAATTGCAGCGCGTAATTGCCGACCGATTTGATCTCGGTGATGGTGACGTTGATTTTGCCGGTCTGCAGTGTTTCTTGTCCCACGCCGTGGCCGCGCACTTCCGCTGACGGTGAATACACGCGCAGATATTCGCATTCGAGCGAAAATTGCTGGCCATCGGCGTAACGCAAATCGAGCTTGCGCGATTGCCGGTGCAATTCGATGGCAACAGGGATCAGCGGTTTATCGTTCACGAATGAAATTCCGTCGAATGGAAAGTTGCAGTTTTTACCATCGGCCGCGAAGTCGATTTACACTCGGGACACGCGCAAGCACGTCCGGGTAGCTCTTCAGCGACATCCTTGTCGCTGAAGGTCCCGAAGTGTAAACCGATTTCGCGACCTGGCTGCGTGCCAATATCCGTTACAGAATAAACCGGCTGAGGTCTTCGTCTTTGGCCAATTCGCCCAACTGCGCATCGACATAGGTGGCGTCGATCACCAGTTCTTCGTTGTCGCGATCGGCGGCGGTGAACGATGCATTTTCCAGCAGGCGTTCGAGAACGGTGTGCAAACGGCGCGCGCCAATATTCTCGGTGCGCTCATTCACTTCGTAGGCAGTTTCGGCAATACGACGAATTCCGTCCTCGGTAAAACGAATTTTCAGACCTTCGGTCTGCAGCAGCGCTTCATATTGTTCGCTCAGTGATACATCGGGCTCAGTCAGAATGCGCACGAAATCTTCGACCTTGAGCGCATCCAGCTCGACGCGAATCGGCAGGCGACCCTGCAATTCCGGAATCAGATCGGAAGGTTTCGACAAATGAAATGCACCCGATGCGATAAACAGAATGTAGTCGGTGCGCACCACGCCATGTTTGGTGCTGACGGTGCTGCCTTCGATCAGCGGCAATAAATCGCGCTGTACGCCTTCGCGCGATACGTCGGCGCCACCGATCTCGCCGCGGCGGCAGACCTTGTCGATTTCGTCGATAAACACAATGCCATTCTGTTCGGCGGCGGTGATGGCGCGGGCTTTTAAATCCTCTTCATTGACGAGTTTGCCCGCTTCTTCTTCCTGCAGTTTTTTCAGCGCTTCCTTCACGGTCAGTTTGCGCTTTTTGCGCCGTTCACCGCCGAGATTGGAAAACATGCTCTGCAATTGGTTGGTCATTTCTTCCATGCCGGGCGGGGCCATGATTTCAACGCCGACCGGTGTCGCACTTACTTCGATTTCGATTTCTTTGCTGTCGAGTTCGCCTTCGCGCAATTTCTTGCGGAACAGCTGCCGCGTCGACGAATCTTTCGATTCGGAAGTTTCGTTGTCTCCAAATCCTTGCCTGGCCGATGGCAGTAATGCATCCAGCACGCGTTCCTCCGCC
>JBEVMI010000086.1:0-10573 GCA_040508685.1 Spongiibacteraceae bacterium | reverse complement strand
CGCATCGCACGCAATACGCATCGCTCGCGGAAAATATGCGTGCCGGTTTACCTCGCGCTAATTTCCTCGCGTTTACCGGCACGCCGTTGCTCGGCAAGGCGCGAAAGACCAATGCGTGGTTTGGCGATTACGTATCTGAGTACAACTTTCAACAATCGATGGACGATGGCGCCACGGTGCCATTGTTCTATCAGAAACGTGTGCCGGAAGTGTTGATCCAGAACGAGGATTTGAGCGAGGAGTTTTACGAAATTCTCGAAGACGAAAACCTCGACGACAAGCAGGCGGAGAAACTGGAGCAGAAATTCGCCAAAGAAGTCGAGGTGATCAAACGCGATGATCGTCTGGAAACAATCGCGCGCGATATCATCTATCACTTTCCTCGGCGTGGCTATCTCGGTAAGGGCATGGTCATCACCGTCGACAAGTTCACTGCGGTGAAGATGTTCGACAAGGTGCAGCGGCTGTGGAAAGAGGGTATTACAGAACTGGTTGGCCAGATTGCCAAATCTAAAGATGAGTTGGAAAAGGCGAGGCTAAAAAAGCTGCGCGATTATATGAAGCGCGTTGAAATGGCCGTGGTAATCAGCGAAGAGGCCGATGAAGACAAAAAATTCGGCGCCCAAAAACTCGATATCAAGCCGCATCGCGATCGCATGGATAAGCTCGATGCGCACGGCCACGATATCGAATACAACTTCAAAGACCCGGAAGATCCATTGCAATTGGTCTTCGTCTGCGCGATGTGGTTGACCGGCTTCGATGCGCCGACAGTATCGACGTTGTATCTCGATAAACCGATGAAAGATCACACGCTGATGCAGACCATCGCACGCGCCAATCGCGTGACGAGTTTTCAGATCAACGGCGTGCCGAAGCGGAACGGCGAGATCGTCGATTACTACAATGTCTTCCGCAATATGAAAGTTGCGTTGAAAAATTACGCGCAGGGCCAGGAAGGCCTTGATGACGAGCCGCCGGTACAAGATAAGGCGGCGTTATTCGATTTGCTGGATGATGCCATCGAGCAGGGCCTGACATTCTGCCGTGAAAAAGGCGTGCAGCTCGATGAGGTGCTGGCCAAAGGTGATGTGTTCGATAAGCTAGGTGCATTCAATGGCTTTGCCGACACCTTGCTGGCGCACGATGAAAACCGCAAAGGTTTCACGGTTTATCAGAACACCATTTCATCGCTATATGAGGCGTGCAAGCCGGAAGTGTTAAGCCAGCACAAGGGGCGCACCGTAGCGGCCTTCGAATATCTGCGTGGCGTGATGGATGCAATTGTTGGACTGGTTGATATCGATTCCGTCAGCCGGCGGATATCCGAATTATTGGATGAGAGTGTTGTGGTCGATGACGCGCATCGATTCGAGCATGTGAAGGAAGAGACGGTTTATCAGGTCATCCAGAAAGGAAAGGTGTGGGACCTCAGCAAAATCGATTTCGATAAACTCAAGGAAGACTTTAAGCAGGTCACATACAAGAACATCGAAATTGCCGATCTGCGCGCATTTGTCGAGCATAAGCTAGCGCTAATGTTGGCACAGAATGCGACGCGTGCCGATTTCGCACAGCGCTTGCAGGAAATTATCAATCGCTACAACGCCGGCGGCTCGTCGACGGAAAATTATTACGACGACTTGGTGCAATTCACTCAAGATCTGCAAAATGAAGATGAACGGCACATTCGTGAGAGCTTGAGTGAGGATGAGCTGGAGCTGTTTGATCTGCTCAAACGAGAGGGACTGACTAAGGATGAAACCCAAAAGGTAAGGCTGGCGGCCCGATCGCTGTTGCATCGATTATTGGAAGAGCATCCCAAAGTTCTGGTACAAGATTGGTTTAAAAGTCAGCAAACTCAAAAAGTCGTGCGCTCCGCAGTCGAACAAGTGCTGGATGCCAATCTTCCCACTAGTTACGATCGCATTTCCTTTCGCGAAAAATGCGACAACGTTTTCGAGCTGATCTACGATTATGCGAGTCATGGGCGTAAATGGGCGGCGTAATACGAGGATTGAATTTATCTCAACGAGGATGAGAAACATGCTGAATAAGTTGACCGATATGAGTTTGCCGTATCGGCTTTATATGGCGGCCGCAGCGCAGAGATTGGAGTTCGCAAATTAGATAACTAAAAAGCGCGACTTCGTCAAAGCATTAAACGGCCCAGCCAATTTGCCACTAAATTCAATGTTTCGGACGTCTAACAGAAAGGCGTCCGATGTGCTGAAAATAAATCGCCAGCCCGGCGACACAGACATTAAGTGCTGCCGCGCCGAGCAGCGCGATGATATTGAGCGGGTCCGCATAATTGCCGCTGTAGATAAACAGCGAAATATTGGCTATCGCGACCATGACCCACGTGGTCACACTGACGCCGTCGGCCGATTTGCGGCGCGCGATGGTCAGCAATTGCGACAGGCTCGCCGCCGGGAAGATGATGGCGGGAATAATCCCGGCCAGTTGCAGCCACGACATGCTCAATCCTTGGAAAATCCGATAAATGGGTTGATGGTTTGGGTGTGACAGTTTGCGACGTTCGCCAGCGAACATAATTTACAATATTGTTCGCCTTTGAATATACTGATTGTGCTGTAATCAGCCGTATTTTCACAGACGCCGGAGCCGTTCATGCCCGCCGCCAGACCTGTTGCACAACCCGACCCCGCCGAGCTGGGGCGCGTCGCCGCCAAATTGTTTCTGGCGATCGCCGACGAGTGGAGTCTGAGCCAGCAGCAACGCGCCGTCATCGCCGGCGTCGGTCGTACCACGCTGCACAACTGGAAACACCGGGTCGAGGCAGGCGAGCCGCTGACGCTGCCGGTCGATACGCTGGAGCGGTTGTCTTACGTCGCCGGCATCTATAAAGCCCTGCAACTGCTGCTGCCGACCCGCGAACACTGGGCCGAGTGGATCAAAAAACCCAACCGCGATTTCGGCGGCCAGAGTGCGCTCGACCGCATGCTCGGCGGTCGCGTCATGGATCTCGCCGACGTGCGTCGTTACCTCGACGCGCAACGCGGCTGAGGTTTGCTCAGGCATGACCTCGCCTTTACCCCCCACACTGTCGATCATCGACGGCCAACAATATCGACTGGTGCCCAGCCACTACCCGCCGATCCACCTGTTCGAACACCTGCTCGATCCGGCCGAACTCGACGCTGCCTATGCCCTGGAATCGCTGACCAATCCACGCCTGCGCGATGAGGCTGGCGATATCCATCTGGTCGCTCCCGACGAGCGTGTAGTGGGACCGGGTTCGTCGCCTATCATGGCCGCGTTCACGCATATCGGTGGCGCCAGCCGTTTCACCGATGGCAGCTACGGCGTTTACTACGCCGGGCTGACCCTCGAAGTCGCCATCGCCGAAACAATCTATCACCGCGAACGTTTCCTCAGTGCGACCCACGAAAAACCCTGTTCCATCACGATGCGTTGTTACAGCAGCCGGCTCGCCCAGCCACTGCACGATATCCGCGGCGCTGAATGGAATGCGCTGCACGATCCGGACGATTACAAACCATCGCAACAGTTCGCGAAAAACCAGCGCACAGAAAATTCGTGGGGATTGTTTTATCGCTCGGTCCGCAAAGCCGGAGGTGAGTGTGTCGCGGTATTTCGGCCGCAGGCGTTGAAGAATGTTCGACAGAGTGCACATTATCAATATCGGTGGGACGGCGAGCGGATTACCGATGTGTTGCAGTTGAAGCGGATCAATCTGGAAAAATAAAGGACACCGGCCGAATCGGTAAAATCCATCAAGGCCGTCACCAACCACATCGGATGTGTTAGAAGGCGACACCCTCAATATCATCCTTATATGCGTGCGATTAATACGTAGTAATGGTGATATTACCCGGCACATGAAGCAGGTATGATCCGGCCACAGTCCAGCGGTTCGTACTGGTAAAGAGGTTTGCCGCCCGCGCGGCATGTCGTACTTAATAGTTAACGCGAAGCGTTGTGTCGGCTGGATTTTTATATGGAACAAAACGGTTACGTAGCGTTGACCAACGTTGTGGACCTTCTGCTCGACGCGGTTTGTATTGTCGACAGACAGGGGCATTTTCTTTCGGTCAGCGCGGCGTGCGAACGCATTTTTGGTTATACGCCTGATGAAATGATCGGCCGGCCGATGATCGAAATGGTATTTCCCGATGATCGGGAAAAAACCCTGAATGTGGTCGACGATATTCTGGCGGGGCAGTCGCAGCCACATTTTGAAAATCGTTATATCCGCAAGGATGGCCGCATCGTACATATCATGTGGTCGGCACGCTGGCTGGAGGGCGATCAGGTGCGGATTGCGGTGGCGCGCGATGTCACCGAGCGCAAACGCGCAGAATCGGTACAGGCGGCGCTTTACGCCATTTCGGAAGCGGCGTATTCGGCCGAAGATTTAATCGCGTTATTTCATCGTATTCACCGCATCATCGGTGAACTGTTGCCGGCCGTGAATTTCTTCGTGGCGCTTTACGATGAAGATACAGGCGAGCTGACTTTTCCCTATTACGTCGACGCATCCAACCACGCGCCGTCGGCCCGCACGCTGGATGAGGGTACCCTCAGCGCCCACGTCGTCCGCACCGGGCGTACGCTGCTGAGGGCTTTCGACGCCAATGCATCGCAGCCGCCACAGCAGTGGCTTGATGTGGGTGCCGACTTGCTGGACTGGCTTGGAGTTCCGCTGCAAACCCAGAAGGGTGTAATCGGCGCCCTCGCAGTTCAGAATTATCGCGGCGATTCTCGCTACACGCAGCAAGATGTGGAGCTGCTGGAGTTTGTCTCGACGCAAGTGGCGGCTGTGGTCGAGCGGAAGAAAATAGAGTCCTGGCTGCAGCATGTCGCACTGCACGATCAGCTGACCGGCCTGCCCAATCGCGGATTATTCCTCGACCGTTTGCAAACCGCGCTGGCACTGGCGCGACGAGATCACACCCAGCTCTCGTTGTTGTATCTCGATCTGGATATGTTCAAACCGGTGAATGACACCTTTGGTCATGCTGCCGGCGATCTCCTGCTGCAACAAGTGGCGGATCGACTCCGACAATGCGTGCGTGAATCGGACACGGTCGGGCGTTTCGGGGGCGATGAATTTTTGGTGTTATTGACCGGTACCAGTCTGCAGGACGATGCGGTGAGGGTGGCAGAAAAAATTCACGCAGCGCTCAACCAGCCATTTCACCTGTCGGGTCGTGAGCTGCGTATTTCGCCGAGCATTGGCGTCGCGCTCTATCCTGAGCACGCCGAGGATTATCAGCAGCTTATTCGATGCGCTGATGATGCAATGTATCGCGCTAAAAGAGAGGGAGGGAACCGGCTTAAAATGGCAGTGCCGCCTGTCGCGAATTAATAACTTACATCCCAGTCCGGGTTAAAAATCGCCTCGCGTTGATTATCGAGAGCGGGCTGGAAAATGGACGCAGATATTTCCAGATCCACTTCATCCACATCGCTCAGATAGTCGGGATCATTTTCTGCCAGACGCGCGATCAATGCGGCATCAGGACTCGACACACTGCGAATCCAGTTGTGCACGCGCACCGAAAACAGACGCGAAAACAATTCGTAATAGATCCCGGGCTCTTGAGAGACTTCGTCAGCGATGGCATCCAGGCGGTTACGTACGGCGTCCTGTGTAAGCATTTTTGAATCCTTGGGCCGATGTGCCGGCCCGATTTGTTGAATTTCTGCAAAAAAAGATGGCGCCCATAAGCGCCAGAGACGGTTGCAGAATGCCAATCGCTTCCTGAATCGAACATGAATCATGGTTGTGCTGTTTGCCCGCGATAACCCCGGTCTCGCGATTGTTGCAGCGCTGATTTTTCAGTAGCGACCTTCTTCCCTGAGCGACTCCTCGACCGGACGCACTTCGATATTGCCGAAACGCGCACCGGGCCATTTCGCAGCAATGTCGATGGCTTCGTTTTTATCTTTCACCTCGATCAGAAAAAATCCGCCGATCTGTTCTTTGGTTTCCGCGAACGGCCCGTCAGTGATCAGCACGCTGCCATTGCGAACCTGCACCATCGACGCCGTGCGTGCACTTTGCAGGGCATTGGTCAGCAGCAGATGGCCGCTGCGCTGCAAAGCGTCGACGTAGGCGAGCGTTTCGTTGCGCAGCATTTCCCACTCGCTGTGCGACATGCTGGTGAAAGTCGCTTCCGCTTCGTAGGCGAGGCAAAGGTATTTCATCGCGGCTCCTTATGTTTGTTGAGGCTTGCTCGTTAGTGGGTGTTCTGGACGGTATCGAAGTGGCGATCACATCGGCAGCGGTGCAATCACGATCCACAACACGCCGAACCGATCTTTGACCATGCCGAAGCTGCTCGCGAAGAACGTTTTATCCACCGGCATTTGCACCTCGCCACCGTCTGCCAGCAGCGCGAATTTCTGTGCGGCCTCGGCATCGTCAGCGACGGTCAGCGTCAGCGAAAAGCCCTGAAAATCGGCCTTGCCGGAGCACATGCCGTCGGAAGCCATGACGCTGGTGTCGCCGATGCGGAAACTCGCATGCAGGATCTTGTCGCTGGTATCGATATCGCCGCGACAGCCCTGCCCGGGCGTCTGTGCTTCCGGCGGCGCTTCGTTCATGCGCATCATCATCTCGACCTGGGCGCCAAGTGTTTTCTGGTAGAACGCGATGGCCTCTTCGGTGCGGCCTTCGAAATACAGATAGGGTTGTACTTGCATGATGTCGTTCCTCCGAGGGATTTGTGGTCTGTATCTGATCGAATAAGACTGGGTGAAATCGACATCCGCGGCATTATTTTTTGCGCAATTTATCGCGCGGCGGTTGCACCAAACCCCGTCACCGCCTGCAGGGTTTGCCGTAGCCATTCATTCGCCGGATCGTGCTCGGCGCTTTTATGCCAGAACACATTCAATTCCTGCGGCTGAGTGGCGAACGGCAACGGCAACGCGGCCACATCCCATTCGGCGACCAGGCGGCGCGGCGCGCTCAACGCGTAATCGGTCGCCGCGATGACCGCCTGGGCCGCGACGTAATGCTGCAACCGCACGGCGATATTGCGCCGCTGCCCCAGTGCGCGCAGGGCGAGATCGACGTGGCCGGGGCCGCGCACGCGCGACGAAATGTGGATGTGGCGCAGGGCCAAATAATGTTCGAGGGTCAGTGCGGTTTGCGCCAGCGGATGATCGCGCCGCAACGCGCAAACATAGTTGTCGCGCAGCAACGGGATGCTGTTGAGTTCGGGATGGCTTAACAGGGTCGCATCGATGGCGATATCGAGATTGCCGGCTGCCATTTCCAGCGGTGCGTCGGCGCGATCGACAAACAGCACTTCGAGTTTCAGGCCGGGACAGTGTTGTTCGAAATAATGCGCCAGCGCCGGCACGAACATCGGTTCGGCGATATCGCCGGCGTTGATGCGGAATACGCGGCTGGCGGTGGCGGGGTCGAATTGATCGCGCGATTGCAGGCAGCTTTCGAATTGTCGCAATGCCGCGCGCACCGGCTCGATCAGGTTCTGCGCGACCGGTGTTGGCCGCATGCCCTTGGCGGTGCGTACGAACAGCGGATCGCCGACGGTATCGCGCAGCCGGTTCAGCGCGTTGCTGACCGCGGGCTGGGTGATATGCAGGATCTCCGCAGCGCGCGTCAGGTTCTGTTCGGTGAACACGGTATCGAACACGACGAACAGATTGAGATCGACCTGCGACAGCTTCACGCAGCGTCCCCGGGCAGGTCGAGCAGCGCCCGCGTCTGCACCCCATCCGCAAGCGGGCGGCCGACCGCGGTGGCGAGTCCGACTGCCTGCTGCACCAGCTCCAGGTTGGTCGGGCTGCGCTCGGGATCGTAGAACTCCTCGAGCCCGACGTGCAGATGTCCGCCCAGCTCCAGCGCCAGCTGTGCCACCGGTGTCGCGAACAAATCGCCGCCCCACACCGATACCGACCACGGCAGCTCGGTGCCGTCGAGCATATCCAGATAGGCCAGCAGCCCGAGCCGCGTCGGCGGCAGGCCGAACGTCATGCCGCGAGCGCTTGCCGCCAGGCCCCAGTCGCCGCCGAAGTACAACTTCACGAACGATCCGCGCGGCAGCTGGCCGGCGCGGTGCCAGGCCAGCACGGTGCGCAGGAAACCGGGTTCGTAGATGGCGAGCGACGGCCCGACGCCGAGTTCGGCGCAGGTGAGAAAAGCCTCGCGGATGCTGTCGTTGCTGTTGACGTAGCTGCTGCCCGAGGGCAATCCGTCGGGACCGGCCTTGGCGAGATTGGTCGAGCCCGGGTCGATGCTTGCCATCGGCATGCCGACCTCGGCGCGCAGCGCGGCGACGTGGTCGAGGTGGATATGGCCGCTGTTGATGCCGTTCGGTACTGCAATGGTCGGATACCAGAGTGTGCCCGGCCGCTGCCGCAGGATGTCGCGCCAGCTGTCAAGGTAGCCATCGGCGCCGGCGCGGCCGCCCAGCCTGGCGTCGTGGTTATGGGTATGAATGATGGCGGCGCCGGCGTCGATGCAGGCGATGGCGTCGGCGATGATCTCCGCCGGTGCGGTGGGAATGTGCGGATTGCGGATCTTGCTGTTGGCACCGTTCAGCGCAGCCTCGATGATCACGGCGCGGTCGCGGCGCGGTTGCGGGAAGTCGATGATGGGCATGGCATGCTCCTTGGACTTGTTGGGGGTTGAGGATGGAATGACTTTATTATTCATGATTGTTATTTATAAGGATAAAGAAAATAAATTCGGCCAATAGCAAGCAATCCCCTAGACTGCGCCCCATCAGTTATTTACGGACTCTCCGGCATGGGCGAAATCTATCTGGTACGGCACGGACAGGCCTCGTTCGGCACGGACAATTACGACCGTCTCTCGACCGTCGGCGCCGACCAGGCGCAGCATCTCGGCGACTATTTCCGAATGCGCGGTCTTGAGTTCGATCGCGTCGTTATCGGTGCCATGGTGCGCCATCGGCAGACGCTGGAATGCACTGGTTATACCGAAGTTGCTCCGGAAATTGTTGATGGCCTCAACGAATACGATTTTCACGCGCTGGTGAATTGCCACGTCGCGCAGTTCCCGGTGCAGCCGCCGGTGAATTTAAAAGACGCGCGCGAGTTCTATCGCCAGCTGCGCATAACACTCGGTGCATGGGCCGATGGTTCGCTGCGGACCAACGACGATTGCGAAACCTGGCTCGCGTTTGAAACGCGCGTGCAAAAAAGTTTACAGGCGCTGATTGCGAAAGCCGATGCGAAGCGCGTGCTGGTAGTCAGCTCCGGCGGTGCCATCAGCGCGTTGATCCGCGAAGTGCTCGGCCTCACCGTCGAGCAAATGATTGCGCTGAATTTGCAGATGGCAAATACCGGCATCACGCGCCTGATGTTCAAAGGCGACAAGGTACGGCTGCAATCCTGGAATGCTGTGCCCCATTTGGAAACACCGAATACCCAACACCTGCTTTCTCACACCTGATAATTTTTGATTGAATGCGCGCTGCGCAGAAGGAGAACCCCATGGATTTTGAATTTTCCCCGCGAGTCCAGGAGCTGCAAAAACAGCTCAACGCGTTTATGGAAGAACACGTTTATCCGAACGAACAGGTTTTCAAGGAACAGGTTGCCAAAGAACGCTGGCAAGAGCCGGCGATTTTGACCGAGCTGAAAGCGAAGGCAAAAGCGCAGGGCTTGTGGAATTTGTTTATGCCCGGCGATCACCACGGCGGCATCGGTCTGACCAATGTCGAATATGCACCGCTCGCAGAAATCATGGGCCGCGTATTCTGGGCCGCCGAGTGTTTCAATTGCAGCGCGCCGGATACCGGCAATATGGAAGTGTTCGTCAAATACGCGACCAAAGAGCAGCAGGACAAATGGCTGACGCGGTTGCTGGCCGGTGAAATCCGTTCCGCTTATTTGATGACTGAGCCGGACGTCGGCTCCAGCGATGCAACCAATGTTGAACTGTCAATTCGCCCCGACGGTGACGAGTACGTGATCAACGGCACCAAATGGTTCGCCACCGGTGCGATGCACGAACACTGCAAAATTTTTATCGTGATGGGCAAAACCGATCCGGAAAATCCGAATCGCCACGTGCAGCAATCGCAGGTACTGGTCGAGCGCGGCACCCCGGGCATGACGATCAAACGCCCGCTGTCGACCATGGGGTATTGGGAAGAGCCGGCCGGACACGCCGAAATTACCTTCGACAACGTGCGCGTTCCGAAAGCCAACATCCTGCTCGGCGAAGGCCGCGGCTTTGAAATTGCACAGGGTCGTCTTGGCCCAGGCCGTATTCACCATTGCATGCGTGTCATCGGCGCCGCTCAGCGCGCGCTGGAATTTGCGTGCAAACGCGTCGAAAATCGCGTCGTGTTCGGCAAGAAACTCAGCACCCAGGGCTCGGTGCGCGAAAGCATTGCAGTGATGGCATCGAAAGTGGAAATGTGCCGGCTGCTGACCATGCGCGCCGCCGATAAAATGGATCGCGTCGGCAACAAGGATGCGAAAGATCTGATCGCGATGGCAAAAATTATGGTGCCGCAACTGGGTTCCGAAGTGATCGACATGGCGATTCAGATGCATGGCGCCGGCGGTCTGACCG
>JBEVMI010000042.1:0-5242 GCA_040508685.1 Spongiibacteraceae bacterium | reverse complement strand
GGCCGGACATTTCCTTTGAGCCCGGGCTCGCCCGGGTCTTTTTTATAGTCTCGGTCATAAACATTCAGTCATGAAATCGTCGCAAAACTGTCACCGCAGTTTTCGCAATATTTCAAATCGCGGCAATATCCCGACGTTAGGCTGCTTTAAACCACGATCGGGTTTAAGGCGATGAATGCAGCAATTTTCCCAAGCAGTCTGAGCGTGCGCACGGTATGGCTCTCCGACATCCATCTCGGCAACAAAGATTGTCGCGCGGAATACCTGCTCGATTTCCTGCAGCGGGTCGATTGCGAAACGTTGTATCTGCTCGGTGATATTGTCGACTTATGGGCTTTGAAACGGCAATTCGTGTGGCCTTCGGCGCACTACGAAGTGTTGCGCGCCATCATGCACAAAGCCAAACACGGCACCCGCGTGGTTTACATCCCCGGTAATCACGACGAAGCGATGCGCGAATTTATCGGCCACAGTTTTGGCCCGGTGGAAATCGTTGAGGAAACGTTACACGTCACCGCCGATGGTCGCCGCCTGCTGCTGTTTCACGGCGACTGCCTCGACATGCACGTGCAGCTGGACTTTATCGCACGCCATTTTGGCGATGTGTTGTACGACTTGCTGATGTGGATGCATCGCTGGTGCCATCGCGGCCGCCGCCTGCTGGGTTTGCAGTACTGGTCGCTGGCTGCGCATATCAAAAAACACATTCGCAATGCCCGTTCCGCCATTCTCGCGTTCGAGCGCGCGGCGGTCGCCGAAGCGAAACGGCGCGGACTTGACGGTGTCGTCTGCGGTCATATCCATCATCCGGAAATTACCCATCACGACGGCCTGCTTTATTGCAATGACGGCGACTGGGTCGAGAGTTGCACCGCGCTGATTGAGCGCCGCAGCGGCGAGCTGGAAATTTTGCACTGGCCGGGCCTGTATCACCGCGTCAAACGATTGCAGGTGCCCGCCAACGACATGTTTCCGGAAGGATTGATGACTAATGCGGAGGCCGGAAAATAACGCTGCGCAACTGTCACGCCAGTGCCACCGAACTGTCACCGCCTGGAGCTAAGTTAAAAACGCCGGTTTTTCGCGATTTTATTACAGAGGGGCGTGCATGATTTCCGTCGAAAATGTCGTCAGTTCCCGCTTCCCCGATTTTCCAATCCGCAATCCCACGCTGCACAAAACCGTGGTCGGACTGTTACGGATTCTATTTCGCGAGTCGGAATTTCACCGCTTCGAAGAACGTTATCCACATCTGAGCGGTTTCGATTTCGTCGAGCAGGCGCTCGATCATTTTGATTTTGGCGTCACCGTAAGCGACCGTGAACGCGAGCGGATTCCGGCGTGGGGCCGGGTCGTGATTGTGGCGAACCATCCGATCGGCAGTCTCGATGGGCTGGCGTTGCTGAAGCTGGTCGGCGACGTGCGGCGCGATGTCCGTGTCGTCGCCAACGATGTGCTCGCGGTGGTCCAGCCGTTAAGAAACCTGCTGCTGCCGGTCGACAATATGGGATCGCGCACCGCGCGCGAACATCTGCGTGCGATCGAACACCATCTCAATAACGACGGTGCCGTGATTATTTTCCCGGCCGGCGAAGTGTCGCGCATGGGTGCGATGGGCGTTCGCGACGGCAAATGGCGGCAGGGATTCCTGCGGTTTGCGGAAAAAACCCGTGCGCCGATATTGCCGGTGTTTGTCGATGCGCGGAATTCGGTGCTGTTTTACAGCCTGTCGCTGCTGTCGCGACCGCTGTCGACGTTATTGCTCGTACGCGAGATGTTCAAACATCACAGCCGCAGTGTGCGCGTGCGTATCGGTCGCGCAATCAATTTCGATACCTACAGCGAATTGCCGCTGACCAAAACCGCAAAAGTCAAACTGCTGCGCCGCCACGTCTACAAGATCGGCAAGAGCAAAGGCGAGGGTTGTTTTCGCAACAGTGCCGAATCGATCGCACATCCCGAGGATCGTCAGCAGCTGCGTAGCGAAATTCGCAGTTGTCAGTTACTGGGTACCGCCAAGGTGGGTGTTGGCAAGGAAGGCATGGCGATCTATTTGTATCACCATGCCGACGATTCCGCGGTGATGCGCGAAATCGGCCGTCTGCGCGAAGTCAGTTTTCGCGCAGTGGGCGAGGGCAGCGGTCGCCGCCGCGATACCGATCGTTATGATCGCGATTACGATCATCTGGTGTTGTGGGACGACGAAGCGCTGGAATTGGTCGGCGCTTACCGGC
Organism: Spongiibacteraceae bacterium; assembly: GCA_040508685.1. Lineage (GTDB taxonomy): Bacteria > Pseudomonadota > Gammaproteobacteria > Pseudomonadales > CAMLJR01 > CAMLJR01. The sequence continues at coordinate 3,008 of JBEVMI010000042.1, read as the reverse complement.
TGCGTCGCACCGGCGTCGCAGGAGCCCGCATCGAGGAGTGTTACAGCCATACGCTGTTCGACTACGACCCGGTCCATGCCGCTGATTATCTGGCCGCAGGCATCGAGCTGGGCCGCAGTTTCGTGCAGCCGCGCTATTGGGGTCGCCGCAGCCTCGATTTGTTGTGGTATGGCATTGGCGCCTACGTCAAACAGTTTCCCGATGTGCGTTACCTGTTCGGCCCGGTCAGTATCAGCAACAGTTATCCCACCGCAGCCAAGGATTTGCTGGTGAGTTATTACCGGCACTATTTCCCTGCACAACAATCCTGGGCGCGCGCGCGGCTGCCGTATCAGGTGATCAACAGCGAACTGGCAACACGCTGGGCAGCATTAAATTGCGACGACGCTTTCAAACAGCTGAAAGCCGGGCTGACTGCGCTGGAGGTCAATGTGCCGACACTGTACAAACAATATGCGGACGTGTGCGAACCTGGCGGCGTGCAGTTTGCCGATTTTAATATCGACCCGGATTTTTCCGACTGCGTCGACGGGCTGGTGCTGGTCGATCTGCAAATGTTGACGGCGAATAAACGCAAACGTTATTTGGGCGATTAATGCTCACGAATATTTAATGATCTCGACCAGAAGGTTCGAAAAAAAAGGCGGATTGAATATCCGCTTTTTCTATTTTCAACGCGTCGAGTTTTTCTATGCGACGGCCGCTCGGGTATGCGTACACGCCCACAGGGTTTCCCACAGTTCGCTTTGATCAGCCCATTCACCTTCGAGTATCCAGTCGACGATCGACCCAGCGACGTCGGGATATTGAATCGATGGTGCGTGTCGGCTTTGATCCAGCCAGCGGCGAATTGCGGTTTTATCCAGCGTGGCAATGGCGCTGCCCCATTTCAGCCGCTCCAGCGCGAACGCATTGGAGATTTGCTCCATTTGTCCCTGCACCGCCTTGACCAGCACTGGCGTGCCCATATGCAGGCATTCGGCGACCAGCTCAAAGCCGGCGTTGGAAATCACTGCCCGCGCGTGTTGCAGGTCGTTGCGGAAACCGTCGAAGCAGGTTTGGCGCAGTGCGACATTGCCGGCCTCTCCATCGACGAGATCCGGCGAATATTGCGCGAACCGCATATCGGAAAAACCCTGCAGCATCTGCGTTACCGCAGCCTGGTCCTCGAACGGCAGGTATACCAACACGAAAGGTTCGCGCGGCTCGCGGTGCGTCAATTGGGGATCGATGATCGGTGGCAGGGCGGCAGTGTCGAAATGATGCCAGTGCAGCGCGATGCGAATAGTGGCCGGCGCGAACCAGCGCAACACCGCTTCGCCGAGCGGATTGCCACCGTGGCGCGGAATGGAATGACCAAACGCATATTGGTGACCGATACCCATGCAGGTTTTGCCGGCAGCTTTTGCCGCCCAGGCGGTGACGGGTTCGAAATCGGTGATGACCAGATCGTAGGCGTCTACATCCAGCGTGCGCACGTCGCGAATAAATTCGGTGGCGGGTGTGGATACGGTGGTGCGCCAGTAATCAACTTTGCCATTGACCTGCACCATTGACAGGCCGCGACGATATTCGAAATCGCCGAACACCTGCATGTCGAATAATTTTTCGCGCGGCCGCCCCGTTAACAGATACGTGACATCGGCGCCGCGGGCGCGAAAGTGCGCGGCCATTTTGCGGGCGCGACTGATGTGGCCATTGCCCGTGCCCTGTACACCATAAAGTATTTTCATCAAGGAACCTCTGCTTAAGCTACTGCGCTCGATAAATTGCGCGCGGGCGGTACTCGGAATCCTCACATATCTCTCCATATGCTCCGGTTCCTGTGCTCCGGCCGCGCACAATTTCTCTTCGCTCGCTACGCTTCATCAGAGGTTCCTTAAAAAAAAGATGTCAGTGAGCGGAATAAATCGGTGTTGCTGACCAGGCAGGCGATCGCGGTGCCCAGCACCATGCCGGCGAGAATGTCGGTGGGGAAATGCACGCCGAGCGCGACCCGCGACAGACCGACGGCGCACGCCCACAAATACAGTGGTGAGCCGATCGCGCCGTAGTGCAGCACGGTATTGCCGGCGAGCAAAAATGCCGCCGCGGTATGGCCGGAGGGGAAACTGAAACGATCGGAAGCGATGACGACGCTGCTAAAGCCGGGAATGACTTCCGGCGGGCGGTGGCGTTGCAGCGTATTTTTCAATACCCAGTACAGCGGGCGTTCGAGCGCAAAGGCTATCGCTGTCGTGACAAAAAAAACGGCACCCTGGTCGCGATCCACCGCCCACACCAGTGAGGGCAATACCAGTTGCATCCAGCCATCGCCGCTGCGGGAGAAGGCGCGGGCCAGAGTTATCCAGAGATCGCGGCGGCGCGCATGAATAAACCACAACAACATGCGCAGATCGAAACGCTGGATATTTTGCAGGCAGCGAGACATGAGCATCATCATGGAATGCAGTGTTGCGTTTTGATATTGCGCGACTGTGAAAGGGTGATGACTTTTTTATGAAAGGCGAAGGGCTATGTAAGCTATATAAAAAGAGGGAGTGGAACGGCAAACCGGCTCCGCGGAGGAGCCGGGGTTAACGCATCGGTTTATTTGCGGTGGTCGATAACCAGGATCGAGCCGCTGATACGCGGGTAGGCTTTACTGCGCCAGTCGACCAGGTCGGCGTCGTAACGTTTGATGCATTTCTCTGCGAGTGCAAAAAATGGCGATCGTTGCGGATCGGCGATCATGACGCGTTTGGCTCCGGCGTCGAGCGAGCGGTCGATCAGCTTGAGCAGCGGTTTAACCAGCTCATCCCAGAATCAGATGTCGGCGCCGATGACCGCATGCACATCTTCCAGCGCATCTTTTTTAACGTTCTGAAATTTCTTTTTCAGGCATTCGACTTTTACACCGTTCAGTTCTGCGTGTGCCTGCAGAAATGGAAACACCGCATCGTCGGCGTCGACTGCAGTGACCTGCGACTTGAAGGTCTTCGCGCAATAAATGCCGCCCAGTCCCCAGC
>JBEVMI010000022.1:0-5128 GCA_040508685.1 Spongiibacteraceae bacterium | reverse complement strand
CGAAATCGACGACGCCGAGATCTTCTTCACCACCGCCGACCAGGCTGGCTAGCAGCCGGAACGGCGAGGTGACGGCTTTGACGATCACGTTGCGCAGCGCTTTCCAGATAATGCCGCGCACCGAGATTTCCGGATTGTCGAGATCGCCTTCAACCCCGACGCCGAGATCGATGACGCCGTTTTCATCGGTGAGCAGTGCGATCGCGAGCCGCAGCGGCAGATCGACGGCTTTCGGACTCGCGACTTTTTCGCCGAGTTCGAGCTGGGAGATGACGATGCGGTTATGGCCCTGCAGGCGCCGGTCTTCGAGTTTGTAGGCGAGCTGCAGCGTCAGCAGGCCGCGATTGATGGCGTAGCCGGCGTAGGTGCCGCTATACGATGTCAGTGTCGCGAGGTCGAGGTTGGTGAAGTCGAGTGCAAGATCGAGTGCCGGTTGCGCACGCAGCGGCGCTACCGTCCCGGTCAGCGCGACCGGCGCATAACCGTCGACGCTGCCTTGCAGGTCAACGCGCGCGAATTTTTCCGGTGCACTGCTGAGCCCTTTGATATCGCCTGTGAAATCGCCAATCAGCGCGCGGAAGGGGCGCGGCAGCGAGTTGTCGCGGAAATCGAGCGTGCCGCCCTGGATATGAATCAGATCGATATCGGTGTGCCAGGGTTTGGCGGGTATGCTGGCCGCGGCTGTGGCAGCGATGGCGGGCGTGCCGGTGGTTGGCGTTGACGGCCGGGTCGGCGCTTTCTCGATCACCAGCTCCTGAATATTGGTGCTGCCGTCGGGATTGATGCGAAAGCGCATTTGCGGTTTATCGAAATCGATCTGTGCGAGATGCACGCGCTGCTGCGGAATGTCGATGTCGAGGTCGCGCCACTGCAATCGCTGCCACGCCGCGATCTGTGCATTATTGGAATTGCGCAGCAACTGAAAATCGTTGACGGCGCCGACGGCGGTGACACGTATCGGCTGGCCCTGCTCCAGCGTCGCCGTCCACTGCGTGTCGAGTGTGCCGCGACTGATGCTGGCGGTGATCTGCTGGCCCAGCTGGCGATTGGCCCAGGTCAGCGGCAGTGCTTTGACTTCGCCCTGAAAAACGCCACTCATGCTGGCGGGTGTCAGCGTGCCTTTTGCGTTGAGTGTGGTCGCGGTATTTATGGTGGCGGCGAGGTCGAGCGTTGCGGGTGCGGCTTCGGGCCAATGCAGGTTGCTGGCGTTGACGCGTAACGGCGTGATCGCGAGTTTTTCTTCCGAGATGATGTCGGTGCGCCAATCGATGCGACTGTTGCCGAGTGCGAAGTGCTGCAATTGCAGCGACCACGGCGCGGATTTTTCCTCGCTGCCGACGAAGTTAGTGCGGAACATGTCGAGCAGGCTGCTCCGCTGCGCGCGATTCCAGCCCTGCACCTCCAGCGCATCGACGGCGGCGTTGTCGATGTGCAGGTGGCGCGATGCACTGTCGACGCGTGTGTTCTGCAATACCAGTGTGCCCAGCTTGGCGTGGGTGTCGGCGTCGTCGCGACTGTGCGCGCTGACGTTGGCGATCTCGGTGCGGCGCAAATCGATGCGATAACTTGGCGCGGCTTTTTTGTCGGCCGCGGGCGCTTTCCAATCGACAGAAAAATTGCCGTCGAGCGACAGCGCGCCACTGTCGTAGCGGGCGTAAAGTTTATCCGCCAGGTAGCGGGTCGCCGGCAGCAGGCTCAGATTTTTGATGTCGATCTGGCCGCGCCCCTGGGCGCTGGCGAGCGACAGCTGGCCGTTGCTCTTTACGCTGCCACCGCTTTCGTCGACGAGCGCCAGCGTGAATGGTTGTGCTTCGGGGTCGCGCGTCGAAAATAATTCCAGCCCGGCCTGCAGGTCGGCGATGTGGGTTTTGAATGGCTGCGGCTGTCGCGGCAGCTCCACATCCGCGCGCGCAGTGGCGAGCTGCAGGCGACGCAGTGACAAGGGCGGCAGCGCTGCAGATTGCGTTGCGTTTTTTGTTGATAGGGAATCGCGCGTCGTTACATCGTCAATATCGAGCGCGAGACGATCGATGTTCACGGCGATGGGCGTCGGTTGATGTAGTGCGTGCAGCGACAGCGCGCCGGTATCGATATGCGCACGCCGAATCGTGAGCGGCACAATCGAGTTGTCAGGCGTTTGGGTAGGTGCCGGTTGTGGTGTGCGTTGCTGGCGGTAATCGATGATGTCGGTGAAGTTGTAGTGCGTCGTATCGGTTTGCGCGACGTGCAGTTGCAGGCCGGCTATGTGCAACTCGTCGAACGTCAGGCCCTGCCACATGCTTTGTAGCGAAAGGTCGGCATGCAGTTTGGTGGCAGCGAAAAACAATGTGCCGTCGGGGTTGTCGTTGCGGATTTCGTCGAGGGTGATACTGAGCGTAAATGGGTTGATCGTGATATTGCGAAACTGCAATGTGCGACCGGTCTGTTGCTGAAACAGGGTTGGCGCGAGGCCATTCGCAGCGGGCACCACGACCAGCGCGACCAGTATCAGATACAGCAAATACACCGTTGCGATCAGGCCGATGGTTTTGCGGGCGAACGCGGCAGACATTCGCGATCCTCGGATTATTGTTAATGGAGAATGCATGGGGAATGTTGATGACGAATGACGTTGCTATCAACGCCGGCATTTGTAAATCGCATGGCATGTCCGCCGTTGATTGCCGCGGGGTGGCGCTTGAAAAGTTACGCCGCCGGCCCGATACCTGACAAGCGCTTTTATTGCGGTGGTAGACCCTGTGGTCTGCAGTTGTTAGGGTTGGCGCCGTGTTGCTCGCAGTTTACACCGGGCGCCGCCGCTTCCAGCGCGAAGCGCGTCGACAATGTTCATCAATGGAGAAAGATCATGCGTCGTTTCTGGCTGATATTTGCACTGTTGCTGCCCCTGACGGGCTGCGGTATCAACAATATTCCCACCTTGGACGAGCAGGTGAAGGGCGCGTGGGGGCAGGTCGAAAATCAGTATCAGCGGCGCGCCGATCTGGTGCCGAATCTGGTCGAGACGGTCAAGGGTTACGCCGCGCAGGAGCGCGACACATTGATCGCAGTTACTGAAGCGCGCGCTAAAGTCGGTTCGATGCAGGTCGACCAGTCGGTGATCGACAATCCGGAAAAGTTCAAGCAGTTCGAGCAGGCGCAAGGCGAGTTGAGCAGTGCGCTGCAGCGCCTGATGGTGGTGGTCGAACGTTATCCGGATCTGAAATCGAACCAGAATTTTCTGGCGCTGCAATCGCAGCTGGAAGGGACTGAAAATCGTATTGCGGTTGCGCGCCGCGATTACATTGCCGCAGTGCAGCAATTTAATACTGAAATTCGCACGTTGCCGGGCAGCCTCTGGCACAAGGTGATGTACAGCGATTTGCCGGTGCGCGAAAGTTTTACGGCGACCACTGAAAACGCGCAGCAGGCACCGCAGGTAAAATTTAATTGAGTACAAACCTGACGAGAACAGTCGGCGCCCGTTTTTGGTGTGCGCTGCTGTGCTCGTTTTTTGTCGATGTTCTTTTTGTCGGTGCAGCATCTGCGGCACCACAATTTCCGACATTGAGCGGTCGTGTCGTCGATGCGGCGAATCTGCTCGATGCCAATATCGAGCAGCAGCTGTCGACGCAGCTCGCGCAGTTCGAGCAGGACAGCAGTATCCAGCTGGTGGTGGTGACGCTGCCTGACCTGCAGGGTTATCCGGTTGAGGATTATGGCTATCAGCTCGGCCGTCACTGGGGTATCGGTGAGAAGGGCAAAAACAACGGTGTGTTGCTGATTGTCGCGCCGCAGGATCGCGCGCTGCGTATCGAGGTGGGTTACGGCCTGGAGGGGACGCTGACCGATGCATTGAGCAGCAACATCATCAACGCGATCATTGTGCCGAATTTCAAGCGCGGGGCATTTGCCGACGGTATCGTGCAGGGCGCGCAGGCGATTCAGGCCGCATTGACGGGTGAATATCAACCCAAGCCGGTGCGCGCGAAAAAATCGCAACGCCCCCCGCTCGGCGTGTTTTTGTTTTTTGGACTGATCGTGTTGTTGATGATGTTTGGTGGCGGCGGTCGACGCGGCGGATTTTTCCCTGGCGGCTTCGGTGGGGGCGGGTTGGGGGGCGGCGGGTTCGGCGGTGGTGGTTTTGGTGGGGGTGGCGGCAGTTTTGGTGGCGGCGGCGCCTCGGGGAGTTGGTGATGACGCGGTTCTTTGTGAAAAGAGGGGGGCTGCTCAGCGACACCGACCAGCGCGCAGTGGCGGAAGCCATCGCCGCGGTCGAAAAAAATACCGACGCCGAGCTGGTCACCGTGCTCGCCCGTCAGGCCGATACCTATCACTACATTCCTGCGTTGTGGGCGGCGGCGATTGCACTGCTGGTGCCGGGTGCGCTGGCGATGACAGCGCTGTGGCTGACGTTGTGGGATGTGTTGCTGGTGCAGTGGCTGGTTTTCGTTGTGCTGATTTTAGTGTTGCGTTTGCCGGCGGTTATGTTCCGCCTGATTCCGTCGTCGATTCGGCGCTGGCGTGCCGGCAATCTCGCGCGGCGCCAGTTCCTCGAACAGAATCTGCATCACACGCGCGGGCAGACCGGTGTGCTGATTTTTGTATCGGAAGCCGAACACTACGTTGAGATCATCGCGGATCGCGGTATCAACCAACATGTCAGCGCAGAGCAGTGGCGCGCAATCGTCGATGCGTTTACGCAGGGGGTGCGGCGTGGCGAGACGCTGCAAGGGTTTCTGCGTTGTATCGAAAGTTGTGGGGTGTTGTTGCAGGCTCATGTGCCGGTGACTGAACAGAAAAACGAATTGCCAAATCATTTGGTCTTGATCGACTAGAGTCCGCAAAAGATGGCGGTTACACGTGCATTCGCGGCGTGCGTATCCCCCTCTGCTATCATCCCTGCGAATTTTCCAGGGCCTTCGTATGTCGTTATCCCCCTTGCTGCACACTATCGCCGATGGCGAATTTCATTCCGGTGAGGAGCTGGCGCGTTTGCTGGGTGTCAGTCGCACCGCCGTGTGGAAACAGCTGCAGAAAATTCAGCTGGCGACAGGCTTGCAGCTGGAGTCAGTGAAGGGGCGCGGCTATCGATTGCGGCAAACGCTGGAGCTGCTCGATCGCGAACGTATCGTTGCCGGTGCCGGCCCAT
>JBEVMI010000010.1:0-6187 GCA_040508685.1 Spongiibacteraceae bacterium | reverse complement strand
AGCTTCTTCAGCCATTTCGTCGCTTTGGTCGGCCCAGGTGGCGTAATCGACAAGACCCAGATATTCCAGACCGCCGTCGCAGAAAGGCTTCAATTGCGCGGCTACTTCTTCAACCGAGCCGGCGTGGAAACCGATTTTCATCACGGCTTCTGGCGGCACTTCGGTGACGGCTTTCTTCAAGACATCGACATCCATTTTTTCCGGGCGCAGTTTGCGGGCGTAACCGAACTCGTCGCCGAGCGGATGCACGAAACCATCTTCGCGCCACATGATGCCTTTCTCGCGACCGGTGAGCATGGTCTGCATGGTCAGCTTCGGATGCGAGGCCAGGCGACGCAGCACCTTCGGATCATCGTGCATCAGCAGTTGCGGGCAGGCGGTGACGATCAGCTTGTCGCCGTCGCGGCCGGCGCGGTTGGCGGCATCGCGCATGCTCTGCACATCTTTCTTGAATGCCTCGTAACCGCCGGGGTGACGTTTGGTATTGGTCAGCATGCCGTCGGAGTATTGGCCCATGATTTCATTGGAAATGCCGGGCGCGACGACGACGCGTGGCGGCTTGCCCTTGCGATAGGGTTCCATCGGCAGCGAACCGCCGGTCATCGAATAATATTCGCCTTCAAAAAATACCGGCTCGCCATCGGACTCGAATAATTTACGAATGATGATCAGCGATTCTTCGAGCTTTTTCGCAGAGCCGATGCGGCTGTAACCGTACGGCGAAATCTGTTTCATCTCGCTGCCGCCGAGCGCGAAGAAGGCGCGGCCCTGGGCAGCGTGGTCCAGTGTCATGAATGTTTGCGCGAGCACGGACGGACCATTGCGCACGCAGTCGATGGCGCCGAGATAGAACTCGATATCGGTGGTTTTTTCGGCGATGACCGGCATGACGATGTTGGGGTTGGGAATACCCATGATGCCTTTCGGCAAACCCATGCAACCGAGGGTGGGGATGTATTCACCCTTGTATTTGAGCGGACCCGGAACCATCGGCTCTTCGCCGAATACCGGCACGCTCTGCTCACGGAAGAAATAGGCCACCATCTGGTCGGTGAAGAACTGCACGCGGTGGCCGGCTTTCTCTGCTGCGATGCCGGTGTTGATCGAGTCTTCAAAACTGCGCCAACCCATGTTGTAGACGCCGCATTTGGTTTTGCGTTTGGCCATGCCGTACTCCTTATTGGTTGCTGTCGAGACGTGTCGTGAAGGCTGTCTTGAAAACGGGCGTGCCTGTCTTTGTTGGTTGGGGGCGCCAGTTAATTCATATAGGATGCTAGAATACACGTGGCACCGAATATCGCAAGATGACGTCTCGAAATTTTTATGGATTAATGCTTATATAGGCTTCTACTTAAGATAACTGTTTGCCGCATTCGCGCGGCGACGGAGAGCGCCATGCCTCGTATAGAACCCGTGCCAATACAGCACTTCGACCCCCAAACCCAGGCCACCCTCAAGCAGATCGTTGCGGAGAACCGTGCCAGCAGTCATACCTTCCTGCGCATCCTCGGCTACCACCCGCTGTACTTACAGCAAACTGTCGCCGGCCTGCAGACGCGTGACTTCGAGGGGCTGCTCGGCTCACGGCTGCTGGAGCTGATTCGTTTGCGCAGCGCACAGATCGGTGGCTGCGACGAATGTTCGCGCGCCCGCTACAGCGCTGACGTGTCCGAAGCCGATGTCGCCTGCGTAGTGGCGGGCAGCGACGGCGACCTCAGTGCCCGCGAACGACTGGCGCTGCGTTACGTGACGTTGATGCACACCGATCATCACCGTGTCGATGACGACTTTTTCCGCGAATTGAAATGTTATTTTTCGACGGCTGAAATTATCGAGCTGGCGATGGTGACGGGAACCCTGCTGGGCCATCATCGTTTTCTCCACGCGCTCGATATTCTCGGCAACGATGCGCCGGTCATTGCTTTCGACCCCGCTCAAATAGCCGCGCGCCACCCGGAAGCTGATGCATGAGCATCGACATCTACGCGGTCGAGGAACTGCTGACCGGAGCGGTCGATCTCTATGTGCACGCTGCCCCCGATTTGTTGCCCCGTGCCAGCGATGACGCAGGCGTTGCGATGGGGCTGCAAACCGCGCGTTTGCAGACCGCGATACATCGGCATCATTTCGAGGCGACCGGAGGGCGTTCGCGGCACGCTCGCGAGGCGACCGGGTTCGATCTGCGTGGCGCGATAATTTTGAATACACCGGCAGGTGCGCTCGATCCAGCAGCGACCGAACGGGCGCTGCGTGAGGGTGTGGCATGGGTCGGATTGCCGACACTGAGCGCGCAGCACTGTCGGCCACAGCTCAATGGTTTGCCGGCCGCCGCGCTCGCGCTGCTGGATGCCGGCGATGGTGGCATCAGGCTGCTCGATGCACATAACGAATTGCGCGGCGAAGTAAACGAGATTTTCGCACTCGTCGCACAACACGGCGCAGTTCTGGGACTCGGTTACGGCGACTTCGACGAAATTCATGCAGCGGCGCGCGCGTCGCAAGCAGCTGGAGTCAAACATCGTGTGCTGACGTATCCGCGCCTGTCGGGTCTTGCGGACACACAAATTACCGCGCTGCTGGATATTCCCGGCACCTGGCTGGAGCTGTGCGGTTACGGCATCCATCCCCACGGTGCCGCGCGCGACTGGCGCGCCGCCCAGCAGGATTTCTTTCATCTGTTGACGCTGGCGGGAACGCGGAGATGCCTGCTGAGTTCCGACGGCGGCATGCTCGGCTGCCTGCCGCCTCATCAATTGCTGCAATGGAGCTGCGGACAATTGCTGGAAGCGGGGCTGACGCACGATGAAGTAACGCGGTTGATAAAGACCAATCCGCGGGCAATCCTCGAGGAAAAATTTTCATGATCAAAATTATCTACACGTGGAAAGACAATCCCGCACTGACGCGCGAACAATGTGAGCAGCACTACCTCAACGTGCATACCAGGCTCGCCGTACAGAACATGGAAAACTCGGATGGTGTGGTCGCGTATGTGCAAAGCCGAGTCAAGAGCTGCATCGTGCACGATTACAACAATCCAGTCGGACGTATTGCCGAGCCGGATTTCGATCGCATGGTGGAGTTGTATGTCGCCAGTGAGGAGGTGTTGAACGCGATGATGGATCCGGCAGCGCTTAACGATACGTTTGCCGATCACGTCCATTTCCAGAATGTCGACATTCCGGGCAGCCTGAAAATATATATCGTCGACGAAACGATTCCGTTTCAGCGCAATTTTCGCGTTGGTTGAATATCCGGCGGAGATGATTGGCTCAATTCGCATAAAGGGTCGTTGACGATGGCGCAGATCCACTCATCGTTATGCCGCGTTTGTCCGCAAGGCTGTGCATTGCGCGTTGAAGTCAATAACGGATGCGTCACGAAAATCACCGGCGACAAAACCAATCCGCTCTATCGCGGTTACATCTGTGTGAAAGGCTCGGCGCAGGTCGAAATGTTGCAGAGCCACGAGCGGTTACTGTCGAGTTACAAGCGGCTCGACAATGGCACACTGCAGAAAATTCCGGTCGAGCAGGCACTCGATGAAATTGCAGAAAAATTGCGCGTAATTATTGCGCGCGACGGGCCTCGCGCGGTCGCCACCTATCTCGGCACCTACATCATCACCACCCCGCTGAATGCATTTTTCGAGGAAGCGTTTGCGCGCGCACTCGGCACACCCATGCGGTTTGCTCCGGCGACCATCGACAAGCCCGGCAAATATATTGCGAAAGCCTTGCTCGGCAGCTGGATGGCACCCGCGATGAGTTTTCACGATGCGGATGTTGCACTGCTGATCGGCATCAATCCCTTTGTCGCGTATCAGGGGTTTCCGCTGGGGAATCCTGTGAAATGGTTTAAAGAGGTCACTGAGCGAGGCATGAAAACCCTGGTGATCGATCCGCGCCGCACGGAGGTCGCGCGCCGTGCGCATCTGCACCTGCAACCGCGTGCTGGCGAAGATCTGGCGATTCTGGCCGGCATGCTGCGGCTGATCCTGCGCGACGATTTGTACGATCACGATTTTGTCGCTGCGCACGTCGAAGGACTGGAGCAGTTGCGCGCGGCGGTTGAAGCGTTCACGCCGGAATTGGTCGCCGCGCGCGCGGATATCGATTGCAATCAGTTCATCGCGCTGACCCGCATGTTCGCGTCTGCAAAACGCGGTTATGTCATCGTCGGTACCGGACCGAACATGTCGGGGCCGGGCACCTTGATCGAATATCTGGCGCAGGTGCTCGACACGATTTGCGGGAACTGGATGCGCGAAGGCGAGAAAGTGCCCTGTGCGGGCGTGCTGACGCCAGTGCGCGAATATCGCGCGCAGGCGCAAGCGCCGACAGGCAAAGCATTCGGATTCGGCGAGAAATTGCGTGTGCGCAATCTGACCAACACGGCGCCCGGCATGCCCAGTTCGGCGATGGCGGAAGAGATGTTATTGGCGGGTGAAGGGCGCGTGCGCGCGTTGATTTCGGTAAACGGCAATCCGGCCGCGGCATTCCCGGATCAATTGCTGACGATCGAAGCACTGAAGTCATTGGAATTATTGGTGCAGGTCGATCCGTGGCTGTCACAGACTGCGCAACTGGCGCACTACGTCATCGCGCCGAAAATGCCTTTGGAAATGCCCTCGAACAGTTATTTTCACGATTACACCAATAATCTCGGCGCCGGTTACGGCACGCTGCAATCGTATGCGCAGTACGCACCGGCGTTGGTCGAGCCGCCTGCCGCTGCGGATGTGATCGAAGAGTGGCAACTGTATTTTCGGCTCGCGCAGAAAATGCAATTAGCGCTGACATTGAGCACGCAGGCGGGCCCGGTCGCGCTGGCTATGGACACTGAATTGAGCGCCGATGAATTGCTCGAATTGCTGTGTCGCAATTCGCGCGTACCCCTCGCGGAAGTCAAAAAATATCCGGGCGGCGCGATATTCAACGACGCGACCGCTAGCGTGCTGGCGCAGGAAAAGGGCTGGACCGGACGCTTCCAGGTTGGCGATCGCGACATGATGCGCGATCTCGACAATTTCGCAGCGGCGCTGTCTTCGCCATCGGTCGAGGATGTGGACCGCCCGTTTCGCCTGATTTCGCGCCGTCTCAATCACGTGATGAACTCGGCGTGCAATAACTCGGCGACGCATCGCGGCAAGGCATACAACCCGGCGTACATGCATCCGGGTGATATGGCCGCGTTGGGCTTGGCTACGGGCGACGCCGTGTCCATCAGCTCCGCGCGCGCGACAATTCCCGCCATTGTCGAAGCCGATGCGACCCTGCGCCGTGGATTGATTTCGATGACGCATGCGTTCGGCGGTTTTCCCGAAGACGACGACCGGTTTCGCGAACTCGGCAGTTGCACCGGCCGGTTGACCGCTATCGACGATCGTTACGACTGCTACTCGGGCCAGCCGCGCATGAGCGCGATACCGGTCGCCGTGCGCTTGTTGCATTAACAGTCGGATGATGATAGATGAGAGCCCTTTATTTAAAATAAATTTACCCGTGTTGGAGCGGCGTCTCGATGAACAATACCCTGTGCAAATACCTGGCTGCGAATTCCCGCTGTTTGCGTTCAGCCATTGCCGCGACGTCGTTGCCGAGGTCAGTCGAATTCGCCGAAGCGATGATGGATTTGCAGAATCTTGTCGAAGAGTAATTACCCTCGTTCGCGCACCCCGGCAAAGCCATGATTTGCAATCGTGGCTATTGCCTTATCCGGCAAACGCTGTAAATTAAGACCCCTTTATTAATGGCGTTGGCATTTGCGCAGGCATTGCCGGCGCGAACGCAAAATAAGATTCCGCTGCGCGCGACCGGGCCCGTCCCGGCGGCCCGCATAAATCCGGGCAAGTCTGCTTTTTCTGTGAATTTTCTGTGAGGAACGGCCATGGCCGATACCAAGGTCAACAAATACAACAAAATGCAGTACGAGATCGTCCCCTACAAGTTCGGAGTGGTTCTCGACTGGGGCCGCGGCACGCAGATCGCGCAGGATTATCTCGACGCCATGCGGTTGGGCTTTGAAGAAAATACGGCGGCCAAAATACTCGATCGTCCGGTGGCATTGGTGACGCGCGAAGTCGATGCACCGCCGGTCGGTGAGATACACGCCAGCGTCGCTGCCTGGCGCGAACTTGCCAATACGGAGCTGCCGATGGCCATCGTCGGGCCGAGCCGATCCGAAG
>JBEVMI010000002.1:0-5428 GCA_040508685.1 Spongiibacteraceae bacterium | reverse complement strand
TTCGGATAGACCACGTGCGCGGCGATGCCTTTTTCGTCCATGTACTTGATCGCTGCAGCGGCTTGGCTGGTGGCGGGCGACATATCCGCGTAGCGAGGCACGGTGAAATGATATAGGTGCTTGGACATGTCCTTGGCGACGACCGAGGGACCGATCATGGCCACTTCCTGATTGCCCACGAACCAGGCTTCGCTGCGATCGGCCTTGCTTTTAACTTCGAATACTTTGCCTTTGTATTTTTCCGGAGCGCGGGAGGTCCACAGCTCGGGCGGCTCGGCCCAGTGGGTATCACAATCAAAAATCGGCATTGGCTTGGTCATCTTTATCGGCTCCTCTGAGGGCGGTTCGTTATGGTTCCCGCACAGCCTACGCATCGGCGGCCTGCTGAAGTTTGTTTTTTTGTGTTTGATTAATTATTCTCTCGATCCATCTCAGCTTGCCTGCACAGGTAACGCATTTCATGAGCGCGACGGAAAAACCAAGAAGACGAGGGGGTAGACCTCACTTTAGCTCGGAAAAAAATGTGCAACAGGAGCTGTTGGACGCGGCCGAACGCTGCCTTGAGCAGTGGCCGTCAGACGCTATCGGCATCCGGCACATCGCGCGCGAAGCCAATGTGAATTCCGCCATGATTAATTATTACTTCGGCGGTAAGCAGGGGCTTTTTGTGGCCCTGTACGAAGCGCTTGAACGCTCGTTCAGCAACAGCCTGCGCGATCTGGAAGACCGGCTGACCCCCGCGTCCCGTCCTCCGATCGCTCAACTGATCGGTATTCAAATCGACTTTTACACGCGACATCAGGGCCTGTTCAAGCTGGTCTGGCGCGAACTTCAGGGGGCGGCCGAGGCCGCGTATCCCGGTGAAAAGACAGCACATTCCTCCATGGTATATGCGAGTGTGTTGTCCCTGCTCCGGCGCATGATGCAGCTGAATTTGATTCAGCAGGACATCAATCCGAGCTATGCCGCTTACATCATTGTCTCGCTGTGCGGGCATCCATTCGTCATGGGCGCGATGTTCGAAAAAAACTCGGGTATCCCTTTTTCGGATCTCAAGGACGGCCATTGGGCAGCCTATGTGACCAGAGTGGTCGAAGATCATCTGGGGCTGAGCGGCCACAGTTCACGAAATCAAAAATTGCGTTCGCAATGACAATACAATAATATCTTTTGGGTCGATGTTCTGCGTGCCAGAACCCATACCAATGCCCGCAGTAGCCATTAAAGGAAATTTATCCCGCTATTTAAGTCAATTTTTCTTCGAAAGTTGATTGGCGGACAGTTCTCGCGACCAAGGTCGTTCACCTAATAGATATAATTGATTTGGCGGAGCCCGTCATGAGTCAAGCCGAGTGCGCAGTTAGCGAGCAACCAGCGGTGTGTGGTGCGCGCCTCATCGGTCGTGTCGAGGGATGCACCAACCCTGAGAGCGCTGAGTTGTTGGCCGACGGGGAAACGTTCGTCTTCGGCAATTGTGCGATGACGTTGGGTCCAATCCCATGACAGGCGAAGTACATGCGCTGACGAGCAAGGGCGAGCATTTCGTCGTTCGTATCGGCAATGAAAAGATCGTGCGCATGCTCGCCGATTTCAACGTTTGTTATCCCAAGGCTCTGAATGGCGAGCCCGCATTGCTGGTGCCTGACATCAGTGTTGGCTGTCCCGCGGGCGGTGGCTCCGTGGTGGTTGTCGACCTGTCGGGGTTGTAACTGCGCGGGATATGAAGGGCTGTTTTGCGTGGGCGATTGGCAGCCCGTTTTGATGAGCGGCGCGCTCGCCGCGGCACGTTTGATGTGAGGTGTGTGGCAATGGGGTTTCAGATTCCCGAACGAGTAAAACCGATACGCGAAAAGGCACTGCGTTTCGTCGAGGATGAAATTTATCCGGTCGAGCACGATTTCTATTACGGCGGCGACGCCTGGGCGCCGATTGGCCAGCGCCTCGTTGCGCGGGCGAAGGAGCTTGGGCTCTGGGCGATCGGTCATCCGGCGTCGATGGGCGGTGGCGGTCTGCCATGGCTGGATTACGCCTATGTCAATGAAATCATCGGTCGCAGTGATGCTGCGATGGATATTTTCGGCAGCTACACCCTGCAGACCTGTCTATTGCTCGACAAGGCCGGCACTCCCGAACAGAAAGAACAACTGCTCTATCCCAAGGTGCGCGGTGATGTATATGTCGCCTTTTCCGTGACAGAACCGGGTGCTGCCAGTTCCGACCCGACGAATATCCAGACAACGGCCAGGCTCGAAGGCGACGAGTGGGTCATCAACGGACGCAAGTGGTATGTCAGCGCCGGCGATCACGCCGATTGGCTATGCGTCATGTGCCGTACGGAAGGTGAGGATACGCCGTCGCACGATGCATTCAGCATGCTGCTGGTGCCGGTCAATGCACCGGGGCTCACACGCGTGCGCGATCTGCACGTGATGGGCCTGACGCACATGAATCACCCCGAATACATCTTCGAAGATGTGCGCGTTCCGGCCAAAAATCTGCTCGGCGAAAGAGGGCAGGGTTTCAAGCTGTTCCAGGTTCGTCTCGGCCCTGCGCGCATCACGAACTGCATGCGCTGGCTGGGTCAGATGCAGCGCGCGTTCGACATCATGTGCAACCGGATCAATACGCGTCGCATTGCCGGCGGCGAGCTGCTCGCGAGCAAGCAGTTGATGAAGGAGTATGTCTACGACAGCTACCTCGACATTCAGACCTCGCGCATGATCGTGCTCGATGCGGCAGAAAAACTAGAGCGCGAGGAGCAAGCTCGGGTAGAGCTCAGCGTCGTCAAAACGGCGGTCGCGCGGGCTTTGCATCGCGTAGTCGATCGCGCGATTCAAGTTCACGGTGCGCTCGGCGTTTCCACGGATACCCCACTGGAGGCCATGTATCGCATGGCTCGTATCATGCGCATTGTCGATGGCCCCGATGAAGTTCACATCGAACGCGCCGGAAAAATCCTGTTGCGCGAGTATGCAGCGGGGCGCAGTTGGGATTTTGCCGAGCGTTGAGTGATCTGCAAGCGAGCGAATGCAATGACTGATCGTGTCGAAAACCGTCTGACCGGCCACGCCGGCTTGCCGCGCTACACACTGCTGTTACTGATGCTGGTGTATACCTGCCATATGGTCGATCGCACGGTCGTCATAGTTCTACTTGAGCCGATCAAGCACGAATTTGGACTGAGCGATACACAGCTCGGCCTGTTTTCGGGCCTGGCATTCGCCCTTGGCGCTGTGATGGCCGGTGTCCCTCTAGGTGCTATGGCGGATCGCGTGCGGCGCAAGAATCTGCTCGCAGGCTGCGTAGCTTTGTGGAGCGCGTTGACCATGCTGTGTGGTCTCGCGCCAGCTTATCTTCTTTTGTTGCTCTCCCGCTTTGGCGTTGGAGCGGCGGAGGCGGGTGGTCAGCCGACCATCATGTCCATCGTTGGCGACGCCGTGCCGGCGGAGCGACGGGCCTCGGCGGTGGGAATCGTCCATTTGGGCATACCCTTTGGCATGCTGATCGGGTTTCTCGGCGGCGGCTATATAGCGGCAGCGTTTGGATGGCGCAGCGCGCTGCTTCTGGTGGGATTTCCGGGCTTGGTATTGGCGGCCGTGGTCCATTTGACATTGAAGGAGCCGCTGCGCGAAAACCAGCACGCCCATAACTCAGCGAAGGCCATCAGCCTTCGCGAGTTTTTCGCCGAATTGCGTAATCGCAACGATCTGCGCCAGATCATATTCGGACTCGTGACGTTATGGTTCTGCACGAGCAGCTATGCGGCCTGGCTGAACTCATTTTTCATTCGTACCCACCATCTGGATCTCAAAACCGCGGGGACAGTGTCGGCAGTCGTTGTCATCATCGGCGGAATCATCGGCAATTACCTGAGCGGTAAAATTGCCGATCGAGTTTCCGAAGGCCAATTTCACCGTCTGGCGCTGGTCGCTGCGATTGCAGCGCTGATTCATTTCCCGCTGAGTGTCGTGACCGTCATGGCCGACGATTTTCGTCTGGTGCAGGTGACGTTTTTGCTGCAGACCATCGCGTATTTCGCGGTCTTCACGCCCGCCAACGGGCTTGCGATCAATCTGGCCACGTCGCAGACGCGCGGTCGTTTGATTGCTGTCATCAGCGTCGGCAGTACGCTGATTGGCTATGGCCTCGGCCCGCAGGTGGTGGGTTTACTGAGCGATTATTTCAGCACGTGGATGGGCGCCAATTCATTGCGTTATGCGCTATTGGTAACCATGTGCATCATTCTTTGGTCAGCCGTACATTTTTTGCTAGCAGCGCGGGCTCTCCATTCCCGACAAATAGCAGGCGAACTGGTGAGTTGAGGAGCCATTAAGTGAACATTAAAGACATTTCCAACTTAGAAAATCGCGTTATCGGCAAGGTGCTCGCTGCGCAGGCGCGCGACATTCCGAATGCCGTCTGGATGATTTCCAACGAGAGAAAGCTCACTTTTGGCGAAGCCAACCGCTTGGTCAATGCCTATGCGGCCGGGTTGCGCCATGTGGGCGTGAAAGCGGGCAGCACCATCGCCCTGGTTTGCTCTCCATCCATCGATGCCATTTTGATCGGCCTCGCAGCCACGCGCCTCGGCGGTATCTATACGACGATCAGCACGGATTATCGCGGCGAATTCCTCAAGGAATCGCTCGTCGCCAGCCGCGCCGAAGTGCTCGTTATCGACAATGATCTGTCCGATCGCCTCGATGATCTGGACAGTCGCGGCGCAATCAAGCACGTCTTCACGCTCAATGAGGACGGCGACAACACGGCGGCCAAGCATCAAGACACCTCCAAATTGCTCGCCCATGGCGACGAGCCCATCGAAGACGTTGCCAAGTGGAATGATGTCGCGCAGATCTGGTGGTCATCGGGCACGACAGGCAAATCGAAAGGCGTCATGCACTCGCACAGTTCCGTTCTGCATCTGGGCGCTCAGAACGCAGCGACGTCGCGTGATGGCGACATCATGTACGTGTGCACGCCCATCTATCTTGGCAGTCCATGGAGCGGTGCGATCTGGGCGTCGCTGGTGGGCGGCCTGACGGCGGCGATCGATCGCCAGTTCTCCGTCAGCCAATTCTGGGATCGCATTCATTTCTACAACGCCACCCAGTTTCTGACGTTGGGTTCTATGCATATCCATTTGTGGCGTGCCCCCGAAAAAGACAACGATCGCGACAACAAAGTCTGGAAAGCCATCTGTTATCCGATGCCCTACGACACCCTGCCGCGCTTCAAGGAGCGTTTCGGCATCGAGCAACTGCCGCAGGGTTTTGGCCAGAGCGAGACGTTCCAGATTTTTTCCGCACCGGATGACGGCACCAAGTGGGTCGGCAGTGCACTCGGTCGCGCCGAGCCGTGGTACGAGGTCAAGCTGCTCGACATCAACGATCGCGAAGTCGGCGTCGGCGAAGTGGGCGAAATCTGC
>JBEVMI010000001.1:0-4642 GCA_040508685.1 Spongiibacteraceae bacterium | reverse complement strand
CCGTTCCTGACGCAGGTGAAAGCGATCGATACACTGGTGAAAAACCTGCCCGCGCTGGACATTCGGTAACTCGTCAGGACGCTCAGTATCGAGAGCGGCATCAATAAATTTTTGACGGATTATTTTTCTAACTTGGATTTTAATATTGGAGAGTCTCCAGATGGCAGAAATTGTTGATATCAAGGCATTCGAAGTGCTGGACTCGCGCGGTAACCCCACCGTGCAGGCAGATGTAGTGCTGGCTGATGGCAGTATCGGCAGCGCCTGCGCGCCGTCCGGTGCGTCGACGGGTTCGCGCGAAGCACTGGAGCTCCGCGATGGTGACAAGTCGCGTTATCTCGGCAAAGGCGTGCTGAAAGCCGTCAACAATATCAACACGATTATCCGCGATCTGCTCGAAGGCAAAAATGCCGCCGACCAGCGCACGCTCGATCGCCTGATGATCGAAGCCGATGGCACCGAAAATAAAGGCAAACTCGGCGCCAATGCCATTCTTGCGGTATCGCTGGCAGCGGCGAAAGCGGCTGCGATTTCGAAAAAAATTCCGCTCTATCGCCATATTGCCGAACTCAACGGCACGCCGGGTCAGTTCACGATGCCGGTGCCGATGATGAATATTCTCAACGGCGGCGAACACGCCGATAACAATGTCGACATTCAGGAATTTATGGTGCAGCCGGTTTCCGCACCGAGTTTTGCCGAAGCCCTGCGCACCGGCGCTGAAATTTTTCACAGCCTGAAAAAAGTTCTGCACAGCCGCGGACTCAGCACCTCGGTCGGTGATGAAGGAGGTTTTGCGCCGAATCTGCCGTCGAATGAGGCGGCGGTGGAAGTCATCATCGAAGCCATCAACAAAGCCGGCTATCAACTTGGCAAGGACATCACGCTCGCGCTCGATTGTGCCGCCAGCGAGTTTTATCAGAACGGCAAATACAATCTTGTCGGCGAAGGCAAAGTGTTTACCTCGCCCGAGTTCGCGGATTACCTGACGGCGCTCGCCAACAAATATCCGATCCTGTCGATCGAAGACGGCATGGACGAAAGCGACTGGGACGGCTGGGCGGATCTGACACGCAAGGCGGGCTCGAAAATCCAGTTGGTGGGCGACGATCTGTTCGTCACCAATACACGGATTTTGAAAGAGGGTATCGAGAAAAATATCGCCAATTCGATTCTGATCAAGTTCAACCAGATCGGTTCGCTGACGGAAACGCTCGAAGCGATCAAGATGGCAAAAGCGGCCGGTTATTCCGCGGTTATTTCGCATCGCTCCGGCGAAACCGAAGACACCACGATTGCCGATCTTGCGGTGGCGACATCGGCCGGCCAGATCAAGACGGGTTCGCTGTGCCGTTCCGACCGTGTCGCCAAATACAACCGCCTGCTGCGCATCGAAGCCGAACTCGGCAAGGCGGCGCCGTATCGCGGCCGCGCCGAATTCAAAGCGTAACGCATCAAACAATAATTACAGGGCGTTTACATGCGCTGGCTTAACATCTTGCTGTTGCTGATCCTGCTCGGGCTGCAATACCGCCTGTGGGTGGGGGCCGGCAGCTGGGCGGATGTGGCCGCGCTGAGCAATAAAATAGAGTTGCAGGCACAGAAGAACGAGCGCCTGCACTCGCGCAATCAATTGCTGGAGGGCGAGGTCATCAGCCTGAAAAGCGGGCTTGATGCAATCGAAGAACGCGCGCGTAACGATCTCGGTATGATCAAACGCGACGAAACGTTCTATCTCATCGTCGATCCGGAATAGTCATGTCGATCATCGCATTGGTTCCGGCTGCAGGTATCGGTCGCCGTTTTGGCGGCGAGATGCCCAAACAATATCTGTCGATGCACGGCCGTACCGTGATGGAGCACAGCCTCGAATTGCTGCTCGGGATTCCACAGGTCGAGCGCATCGTCGTTGCGGTGCACGCCGACGATCGGCGCTGGCAATCGTTGGCATTGTTCGATGATATCCGTATCGAAACCGTGATCGGTGGCGACGAGCGTTGCCATTCGGTGCGCAATGGTTTGAATCATATCGAGGGGCATTACCCCGATTGCGAATGGGTGCTGGTGCACGATGTGGCGCGGCCCTGTTGCCCGTATGGCGATATTGAAAAACTGTTGCAGCAATTAACCGGTCACCCCGTGGGTGGGCTGCTCGCGGTACCGGTCAGCGACACACTGAAACGCGTCGATACCATGCAGCAGGTGCAGGAAACGGTGGATCGTGTCGCGTTGTGGCAGGCGTTGACGCCGCAATTGTTTCGTGTGCGATTGCTGATGGATGCGTTGGAGTTTTGCCTGGCGCGTGGCGTGAACGTCACCGATGAAGCGCAGGCATTGGAAGCAGTTGGCCTGGTGCCTGAGGTGGTGGAGGGGTCGCGTCGCAATATCAAGATTACGCGACCCGAAGATCTCGCACTCGCCGAATATTTTTTGTCGCTAGGCGATTTGTCGACGACTAAATAGCTCGCAGATGGTTGGCCGGCGTATTGATCAAACAAGGTAGATAGCAGAAACACTATGCGGATTGGACACGGCTACGACGTACATCAATTCGGCGACGGGGATCATGTCGTGCTCGGTGGTGTGATCATTGCGCACGATCGCGGTGTGATCGCGCATTCCGACGGCGACGTGTTGTTGCACGCGTTGTGTGATGCGTTGCTCGGCGCGTGTGCCCTCGGCGATATCGGCCGGCATTTTCCCGACACCGATCCGGCCTTTCGCGGTATCGACAGTCGCAAGCTGCTGCGCCACGTTTATGCGCTGGTAAAAAAACATGGCTACCGTCTCGGCAATGCGGATCTGACCTTGCTGGCACAGGCGCCGCGTGTTGCCACGCACACGCCGGCGATGTGCGCGAATATTGCCGCCGATCTTGAGTGCGAAACCAATCGCATCAACGTCAAAGCGACGACGACGGAAAAGCTGGGTTATATCGGGCGTAGAGAGGGGCTGGCTGCGCATGCGATCGTGTTGCTGGAGTCAGTCTAATGGCATTACCTGACTGGCCGCGCGCGTGGGGTGTGTCGCCACCGATAACGGCGACCTTGCGTGCAGCTCCCGCCGATTTTTTTGTCGAGGAGCAGCTCGGTTTTACATTGACCGGCAGCGGTGAACACTGCTGGCTTTGGATTGAAAAAGAAAATCTGAATACCGTCGATGCCGCGCAACGGCTCGCAAAATTTGCGGGCATGCAGGAGCGGGACATTAGTTTTGGCGGCCTCAAGGATAAAAATGCGGTCACCCGACAATGGTTCAGCCTGCATCTGATCAACCACAAGGTCGATTGGGCGCAGTGGAATGATCCCAATCTGAGGCTGCTTGAGATCACTCGTCACGATCGCAAGCTGCGCCGCGGCGGCCATCGCGCCAATCGTTTTGAACTGATCTTGCGCAATGTCGCTGGCGATATGGCGGCATTTGAGATGCGCCTTAATACGATGGTTAGTGAAGGCGTGCCCAATTATTTTGGCGAGCAACGTTTCGGGCGCGATGGCCGCAATATCGACAATGCACGGCAGTGGATCGCCGCGGGCATGCCGAAACGCCAGCGGATGCAAATCAGCATGATGTTATCCAGTCTGCGCTCGTGGTTGTTCAACGAAGTGCTGGCCGCGCGCATCGTTGAACAAAGCTGGAGCCGCGCCAGTGATGGTGAAGTGTTTATGCTCGATGGCACCGGCAGCGTATTTACGCAGGCACTGGATGAAACCCTCGAAGCGAGGCTCGTGTCGGGAGATATCCATCTCACTGGTCCTCTGCCGGGGCGCGCAAGCAGCGTCAGTCCTTCGGGAGCCGTTGCGGAACTTGAGCATCGGGTGGCGGCGCAATTTGTCGAGGAGCTGGCCGCACTGGAACGCGTCGGTTTGACCGCTGAACGACGCGCATTGCGGGTGATCCCGCGCGACCTGCACTGGCAACAAGTGGGTGCTACCGATTGGCAATTGGGCTTCACGCTACCGCGCGGCTGTTTTGCTACCAGCCTGGTGCGAGAATTGGCCACTATTTCCCCCAATGGTTTTCGCGGCGAGCAGGCGTTTGGTGGCGCGAACCGCAACGATATATCCGGAGATAGCGCGTGAGCAAAGAGCTGTTCTCCGGGATTGGTATGACCTCGCAGCGGACTCGCGATCGCCTGATTCAGCGACTGCAGGATCAGGGCATCAAAAATCAGGCTGTACTCGATATTATCCGCAGCACTCCACGCCATATTTTTCTCGATGAAGCGCTTGCTCACCGCGCGTATGAAGACAGTGCGTTGCCGATTGGTTTCCAGCAGACCTTGTCGCAGCCATACATCGTCGCGCGCATGACGGAATTGCTGTTCGAAGCGGGCCCCTGCAAACGTATTCTCGAAATTGGTACCGGCTCCGGTTATCAGACTATTGTGTTGGCACGAATGCCGGGGGCGGAGCTGGTATTCAGCGTCGAACGCATTCAGGCATTGCAGGAGCAGGCGCGCGAGCGTTTTCGCGCCCTCCATGTGCCGCGGGTGTCGCTCAAGCTTGCCGATGGCAATTTAGGGTGGCCGGAAAAAGCGCCCTTTGACGGCATCATCGCGACCGCGGCACCGCGAGAGATTCCGGCGGAGCTGATCGAGCAGTTGGCCGAAGGCGGGCGCCTTGTCATTCCGGTGGGGGAG
>JBEVMI010000484.1:0-4306 GCA_040508685.1 Spongiibacteraceae bacterium | reverse complement strand
CATCTTTGCTCAGCACGTTTTCCGGGTTGCCGTCGGAGTCGGTCCAGGCCCAATATGTTTCGACGATCCATGCCAGCAATCCCGTGGGCGAATCGACCAGGCTGTAGCCGATCGTCTGCGGACGCGTACCCTGCTGCGTGCTGTAGCCAGAATCCCAATCTCGGTAGTATTGGAGCGCTGCAAATGCGACTTTTTCCGCGTCCGTCGGATTTGCCGCTTGTTCAGCCGTTGGGCGGGCCGGAACCATATTGAGATGAATGGCCCGACAGTGCGGATCCTGCTGCGCAAGGTTGGTAGTGACAGCACTTCCCCAATCACCACCCTGCGCGAAGTACGCTGAATACCCGAGCGCCGCCATCAACTGCGCGAATGCCCCGGCAATACGCGGCACACCCCAACCCGATGCTGTCGGCTTGCCGGAAAAGCCAAAGCCGGGCAGCGAGGGGCACACCACATGAAACGCATCCGCAGCGTCACCACCGTGAGCGGCGGGATCGGTCAGCAGCGGAATTACTTTCAGAAATTCGACGACCGAACCGGGCCAGCCGTGACTCAGAATCAGCGGCCTCGCATTCGGCTCGGGGGAGCGCACGTGAATGAAATGGATATCGAGCCCATCGATGTCCGCGATGAATTGCGGCAGCGCGTTGAGCCGTGTCTGCAGCCGCTGCATGTCGTAGCTGTTCTGCCAGTAATCGGCGAGTGTGCGCAGATAATCGAGCGGCACGCCCTGTGACCAATCGCTCACTGTTTCGTGCTCGGGATAGCGCGCGAGCGACAACCGCAGCTTGAGGTCATCGATTTGTTGTTGGGCTACGGCAACACTGAAGAGTTGAATATCCATGATTAGCGGTTCCAAATTCAGTGGGGGAAAAAGGCCGGCAAAGGAGCTTGCCGGCAAGTCGGATCTCGCATTGCTACAAGACATGGTTACCGTCGCGTAAAAATGCGTAGCGTTGCAACTTTTTGTTCAAATTATTCAGAATTCGACGCCAATCAGATCGCCACTGCGGGGCTGATCAGTACGGCTCTTTCGTGAGACAGCTCGCGGAAACCATGCACACCGTGATAGCGGCCAATGCCACTTTCGTTGACTCCACCGAACGGCAGCCGCGTTTCTGCGGCATGCAGAATGACGCCATTAATCGTCACGCCTCCGGACGATGTATTGGCGAGGAAGCGGTCGATCAGCACCTGATCGGGACTGAACACATAGGCTGCCAGCGGCTTGCCATGTGACTGCACGTAGTCCAGTACTTCGGACAGGTCGTCGAAACCGAGCACCGGCAAGACCGGGCCGAAAATCTCTTCCTCCATCACGAGGGCGTTCAACGGCACGTCAATCAGCACAGTCGGCTCTATCGTGCGCTGCTGCGCATCGCTGCCGCCGCCGCAGAAAATTTGCGCGCCGTGCGCGGTCGCATCGCTGATGTAGCCGATGACACGCTCGAAATTGCGCGCATCGACGATCTTGCCAATCGCATCGCCGTTAAGCTTGCCATCGACGTAAAACAGCCTCTGAAACGCAGCTCGCAGGTGCTTCAAAAACTCCTCGCGCACGCTGTTTTTGATCCAGACGTGGTCGGGGGCCAGACAGAGCTGGCCGGCATTGGTGCAGCGGCCGCCGGCGATTTTCAGCGCTGCGTCCTGCAGATTGACGCCGTCATCGATCACCACCGGTGATTTGCCGCCCAATTCCAGCGTCACCGACGCCAGATGTTTCGCCGCCGCGGCCATAACCACGCGTCCGACTTTCGGACTACCCGTGAAAAACACGTGATTGAACGGCAGCTCCAGCAGCGTGCTGGCGACATCGACGCCGCCTTCGAATACAGCGACGTCGCATTCGTCGAATCCCTCGCGCAAAATCTTCGCGATGACGGCGCTGCAATTCGGCGTCAATTCATTTGGCTTGGCGATGACGCAATTGCCTGCCGCGATTGCGGGTACGATCGGCGAGAGCACCAGTCCGATTGGAAAATTCCACGGCCCCAGCACCAGGACTTGACCGCGCGCCTCATGGACGACGCGTACTTTTGCACTACTAAACGCCGGTGACGGTTCGATCTCTAGCGGTGCCATCCACACGTCGAGATTGGCGATTGCGTCGTCGATTTCAGCCACCGTGGCATGCAGCTCGGCCGACAGCGCAAGCGGGCGCGGGCGTCGCAGATCCGCGTACATGGCTTCGCAAATGGCGTCTTCATGCGCCAGAATGATTTGTTTGAATTTTTCCAGCTTGGCCTTGCGTTCCGCTGCCGTGGCGTTCCTGATGACGTACTGATGACTGCGCTGGAGTGCGAAAACCCGCTTTATTTCAGCGTCTAAATCGACGGGCATGGCATTTTTCCCTGCTGTCATGGAAGTCTTCTCGAACCCGTTGTTGCGGTGTACCTACCGCACTTCATAAATTTCGTAGACCAGCGTCTGCGCGCCGGGGGTAATACGACCTTTCGCGACCGCCTGAATTTTATTGAGCCACGCGTACTCGGGACTGGCGGTCTCGAACAGCGGCGACGTATACAGCGTCGAACCGTCAGCACCGGAGGTAGACCGTCCTTCGTAACGCACATAAATCACTGCACCGTCGTGCGTCTGCAATGTCGAACGGACATCGAGCCGACCGACACCGTCGGTACCGATCAACGGCCAATCCGCCGCCGCGGTACCGATCTGTTTCGCCTTGATGCGGTCACCATCCCACTCGGCAGAAAGAATTTCTGCGACCAGACGCGTGCCTATACCGACGTCGCCGAGCTTGATCGGCTGCCCGACTTTCAACGTTGCAGTTGCCAACGGAATAAGTTCAATCGCCATAATTATTTCCTCACAGGACGGGATGCGTTGATTTTCGAGCCCGGCGCAAAACTGATCGGCAGGACCTTCATCGTGTTGAATTGGATCGAGCGCGCCCAGACGATGTCGCCGTTAATTTGAAATTCGGGAATGCGGTCGAGCATCTGATTGAAGAACAGACGGCTTTGCAGGCGGGCCAGCGGTGCGCCGGCACAGAGGTGCGGACCGCCGCCGCCAAAACCCTGGTGTTTGGGCATGTTCGGGCGGTACAAACTGAAATTGTCGGCGTCTTCGAATATTTCTTCGTCATGATTCGAAGACACGTACCACAGGTAAACCTGTTCGCCGGCTTTAATGGTGACGTCGCGCAACGGTACATCGACAGTTGCCATGCGGCCCATCCCGCGCGCCGAGGGCTCCAGGCGCACGATTTCTTCGATAGCGTTCGGCAGCAGCGAACGATCACGACGCAGCGTTTGCCACACTTCCGGATTTTGCGCGAACAATCTCACGCCCTGCAGAATCAGGGTGCGGGTGGTATCGTTGCCGGCGCCGAGAAACAGGAAAAACAGGAACATCAATTCCATATCGGTGATCGGCTCGCCGTCAATCTTGGCATTGGCTATGGCGCTGGTAAGGTCGTCCCCGGGATTCTTGCGCCGGTCGCCAATCAACTTCATGCCGTATTCAAATATCTCCTGCATGGCAAGCGCCTGATCTTCCGGGCCGCTGGAATACTCGGGGTCTTCGTGCCCGAACGTGCGATTGGTCCAGTCCAACACACGCTTATGATCCTCATCGGGAATGCCCAGCAGCTCGCTGATCATCCGAATCGGTAAATCGGCGGCGATATCGAAAAAGTTGCAGTTACCCTGCTCGATCACCTTATCGATTGCACAGGCCGCGTGATAGTCGATAACCGGTTCCAATGCCGCTATTCGCTTTGGTGTAAACGTCAAATTGACCACACCGCGCAGACGCGTGTGACGAGGCGGATCCATAAAAATCAGCATCGTTTCGGCTGACATCTTTTCTTCTTCGGGGCGCTGCCGGGTAATGGGGACACCGCGCGTAGACGTGAACCGCTGCCAGTCACGGCCGATCTTGGCTACGTCTTCGTACTTGGTGATATTCCAGATGCCGGGGCCACCATCGGTGCGCGGGTTCCAGTTCACCGGATCTTGCGCGCGCAACTGTTTGAACAAGTGATGTGGGGTGCCCTGCAGATAAGTATTGGCATCGGCCAGATCCACATCGAGAAGGAGTGATGACATTGGCGGTTCCTGGAACGGCTGTGATTTTGCAAGCAGCGTAGTCATTATTCGGACCCAAAACAAGACTATTTTAATATTTGTCTTATTTTTATAACAATAAATGGGTTTATTATTTAATAATCCCAATTAAAGTGCCGTCGGCAAAAGGCCAACGCACTGCTAAGCTGCGCGGATTCGTTACCGAAGGCATTGATACCGTTATGAAATCGCAGGTAAGAGAGCAGATCATCGCGGCC
>JBEVMI010000369.1:0-4543 GCA_040508685.1 Spongiibacteraceae bacterium | reverse complement strand
ACTCGTTCGAAAGTGTTCTGTAGAAAAACAGTGTTCTGGGAAAGTGTTCTGCAAACAACCGGCCGCCGCGAGGTGAGTCATGAGCAACCAGCAGGCCTTCGTTAACGCGAAGCCGACTTCAGGAGCAACGACGATGAATCCGATAAAGAGTTTCACTGGTCTCAAGCAGTGGCTGGCCCGGGCAGCCCTGTCCGCCGCGATGGGACTGACAGCACTGACCGGCGCGACCCAGGCGCAGGCGGCGCCCTTGAAGATCGGCTACAGCGATTGGCCGGGCTGGGTTGCGTGGGAAGTAGCGATTCAGAAAGGCTGGTTTAAAGAGGCCGGCGTCGACGTGCAGTTCGAATGGTTCGATTACGTGGCGTCGATGGATGCGTACGCAGCCGGCAAACTCGACGCGGTGACCATGACCAACGGCGATGCGCTGGTGACCGGTGCCAATGGCGCGAAGAGCGTGATGATCATCATCAACGACTATTCGAACGGCAACGACATGATCGTCGCCAGGCCGCCGTACAAATCCCTTAAAGATTTGAAAGGCAAAAAAATCGGTGTCGAACTTGGTTTCGTCGATCATCTGCTGCTATTGAACGGTCTCGAAAAAGCCGGCATGAAAGAAAGTGATGTCGAGCTGGTCAATGTGCCTACCAACGAAACGCCGCAGGTACTCGCTTCCGGCGACGTCGATGCGGTCGGTGCGTGGCAGCCCAGTTCAGGCATGGCGTTAAAACAGGTGCCGGGTTCGAAAACGATATACAGCTCTGCCGACGAACCGGGCCTGATCTACGACGTGCTGGCGGTCAATCCGAGCAGTTATTCCGCACGCCGCGCGGAATGGGCCAAGGTCGCCAAGGTGTGGTATCGCGTGGTGGATTACATCTACGACCCGAAAACGCAGGATGACGCGGTAAAAATCATGGCGGCACGCGTCGGTATCAAACCCGAAGAATACAAGCCGCTGCTGGGTGGTACCCATCTGTTGAAACTGGCCGAAGCCAAGGCTGTGCTCGTCAAAGGCGACGGATTTAAATCGGTGTATGGCTCGACCAAGATCGTCGATAACTTCAACGTGAAATATCAGGTTTACAAGGAAGCGCAGGCGGTCGATTCCTATATCGATTCGGCGCTGACTTTGGAAATGAAATAAGCGAGTCCATTAGTACGGGAAATTCCAGCGCCATCGAAATTTTCCGTCTTTTCCAGACATTCTATAAGGGGCTGAAGGGTGAGTCAGTGGTTTGCCGTGCGCAAAGAGTTGCCGCCGCGTAGTCGGACGCTGCTCACCATCGCTTCTTTCGTGTTACCGGTGTTGATTTGGTGTGCCGTCAGCTATCTGCCATTTGTGTGGCACCCGATGATGAAGATTTCGGCGCCGGGTTCGGTCAGCTATTTCCAGCCGGGCATGCTGGTCGAAAAAGAAACCTTTCGTGCTGAACTCGATGCGGCTAAAACCGAAGCGCGCGAATTGCCGCAGGGAGAGCCGGCCAATCCGATTTATCTGCCGGCGCCACATGAAGTTGCCCAGGCGTTTTATACCGCCTTTACCACCGCACCGGAGCGGCGCGATGGCCAATGGCTGCACGAAAGCCTGTGGCACAGCGTGCAGATTATTTTCTGGGGGTTTGTCATTTCGTCGATCTTCGGCGTGCCGCTCGGAATTTTATGCGGCACCTACACCGCAGTATCCCGGCTGAACGAACCCTTTATTGAGTTCTTCCGTTATCTTCCGGCACCGGCTTTTGGCGCACTGGCCGTGGCGATTCTCGGTATTTACGACGGACCTAAAATCGCGATCATCGTAATCGGCACTTTTTTCCAGCAGGTACTGGTGATCGCGAATACCACGCGCAAGCTGGACATCGCATTGCTTGAAGCGGCGATGACGCTGGGCGCAAAAAAATTGCAACTGCTGTTTCGCGTGGTGGTGCCGGGCATCCTGCCGGACCTGTATCGCGACCAGCGCATCCTGCTCGGCTGGGCGTGGACATATCTGATTATTGCGGAGCTGATCGGTACCAGTTCGGGCATCACCTGGTTTATCACACAGCAGGCGCGCTACAAACATTTCGATAATGTTTACGCGGCGATCATGATGATCGGCATCATCGGCCTGGCCATCGATTTATTACTGGGCTGGTTCGGCAAGAAATTATTCTCGTGGGAAAAGTCCCCGACCAAATCCTAGTATGAACAAGCGCCAAGCGAGGCAAGACCATGATCGGTATCAAATCCCTGCCGAGCTATCTCGAACAATCGGATGCGGTGCGGGCACGCTTTGACAAACTGAAGCAGCGGCCAGTAATTCTCGACGTCAAGGGATTGAACAAACAATACGACTCGGCACAGGGACCGGTTACGGCACTGCGCGATGTCAGCTTCAAAGTCCATCGCCGTGAATTTATTTGCGTGATAGGTCCGTCCGGCTGCGGCAAATCGACCTTGATCCGTATTCTCGCCGGCCTCGAATCGTATACCTCCGGCCAGGTGCTGCTCGACGGTAAACCCGTCATCGGGCCGGGTCCGGATCGCGGCATGGTGTTTCAGGGTTACACGCTATTTCCGTGGCTTACGGTAAAAAAGAACGTGATGTTCGGCCTCGAAATGAATAACCGCGGCCACGTCGAATCCGAAAGCGAGGCGATGCAGTGGATTGATCTGGTGGGTCTCAGCAAATTTTCCGATGCCTATCCGCATCAGTTGTCCGGCGGCATGAAACAACGCGTCGCCATCGCCCGAGCACTGGCGAATCAGCCGCGCATCCTGTTGATGGATGAGCCTTTCGGCGCACTCGATGCGCAGACGCGTTGCAAGATGCAATCACACCTGCTCGAAATCTGGCGCAACATCGACATCACCGTGTTGTTTATTACGCACGATCTTGAGGAGGCTATTTTTCTTGCCGACCGCATTCTGGTGTTGAAAGCGCATCCGGGTGAGGTGCAGGAGTTGATCGAAGTGCCGGTACCGCGCCCGCGCAACATCGACCAATTTATTTCCGATGAATTTATCGCGACCAAGGCACGCATCGATGAATTGATTCATCCGCGGGTGGTGGACGGCGATGAAGATACGCAGCCGAATATCGTGCGGCTGGCGCGTGTCGGCGACGATGTGGAAGATATCGAGTGAGCGCGGCATCCACCCGCTGGTCGCAGCTGACCTGGCGTGAAGTTCCTGAAGCATTGTCGCTGGCGAATCATGCGGCGATTCTGCCGATCGGCGCGACCGAACAGCACGGCCCGCATATGGGCTGCGGCATGGATTACATTCTCGCCGAACATTTATGTCGCGCGGTTTCGGAGAAAACGCGCGTGCCGATGTTGCCGACCATGCCCTACGGCTGTTCGGTCGGGCACAGTCGACGCTGGCCCGGCACGCTCGCGGTACAGCCGATCACGCTGATCGAGTTGATCAAACAAATCGGCGACTGGGCGTATTACAGCGGTGTCCGCCGCCTGTTTATCGTCAACACCCACGTCACCAATGCGGCGCCGTTGCGCTGTGCACTCGAAATGTTGCGCAGCAATCACGACGATTTAATGGTCGCTATTTTTAATACCGGCACGCTGAGCCAGCGTGTGCGCGATTTTCATTTCGCCGACGGCGATGACTGGCACGCCAACGACGCCGAAACCTCGCTGATGCTGGCATTGCAACCGGATATGGTACGCGACGAATTGTTGCATGACGTCGACGATCCTGATCGCACCGATGGCTTGGTGTTTTCGCATCCGGTCAATCGCACCAGCGCCAATGGCGTCACTGGCAAACCCAGCATGGCCACCGCCGACAAGGGGCGCGAAGGATTTGCGATGCTGGTGGAAGATTTGAGCGAATTGATTCAGCGCGGCCTGAGCGAAGAGCCGCCGCTATCACACAGTTATTTTGACAGCATGCGCTGACGCGCTGTTCTACTGCATCACCCATCGGTTGCCAGGCCAGGTAGTGCTGGCGGCAACAAGCAACCGGAGCAATGCCCAATGAAAAGCGCAGCGGAAATTCAGGCCATTCAACAGCAGCTAAAAGCGAAAGGAGTGAGATATTGCATTGGCGCCTACGTCGATATTCACGGCGTGCAGAAGGGCAAGGTAGTGCCCATCGACCATCTCGAACATATGGCGCATGGGTCGGAACTGTATACCGGCTACGCGCTCGATGGGCTGGGGCAGATGCCGAATGAAGACGAGATTGCGTCGGTGCCCGATCTCGACCATATCGTGCAGTTGCCGTGGGAGCCGAAGGTTGCGTGGATGCCCGCCGACAACACCTTTCACGGCCAGCCGTATCCGCTGAATACTCGCGTTGCACTAAAAAATATGCAGGCGCAGGCGGCGGAGTTGGGCTTCGGTTTAAATCTCGGCATCGAGTGCGAAATCTATTTGCTGAAGCAGGAGGCCGATGGTTCGCTCGGTATTCCAACGTCGAACGACAAACTCACCAAGCCGTGTTACGACGTCCGCAGTTTTATGGATAATTTCAGCTGGCTCGACAAGGTCGCAACCTGTATCAACGATCTCGGCTGGGATTTGTATTCGTTCGATCA
>JBEVMI010000315.1:0-5547 GCA_040508685.1 Spongiibacteraceae bacterium | reverse complement strand
GGTATTGGCGATGGTGGGCGTTATCCTCAGTAGGTCGTTAGAAGTCCCAGTGATTTGCGCAGGAACTGATAGAAATCCGCATACAGCGCGCGGGTTATCGGTGCATTGGGTACGAAGGCCTCGAAGCCGTGTGGCGCCATCGGAATCTCATACAGCTCGCAATTGACGCCTGCGCTCTTGAGTCGCTGCGAATATTCGCATGCTTCGGCGTAAAACAATTCGATATCACCCACCGAAATCCATGTCGAAGGCAGACCGGATAAGTCTTCTCTGCGCGCGGGAACGGCATACGCTGGGACTGCGGCTACCCCAGCCGGTTGGCCGAGATACGAGAACCAGCCAACGCGATTATTGGTGTTGTTCCAGATGCGATGTTTGATTGCATCGAGCTCTTTGCGGGCGGCAGTGCGATCGTCAAGCATGGGACAAAACAATGCCTGCGCCGCGGGTTGCACGCCGCCCTGATCGTGAATGCGTTGCGCCAGGCTCGCCGCAAGGCCACCGCCTGCACTCTGACCGGAAATTACAATTCGCGACGGATCGACGCCCAATTCCTTCGCGGCTGTTTGCAGCCACTGCCACGCCTCATAACAATCGTCGATGGCGGCGGGGAAGGGATGTTTGGGGGCGAGTCGGTATTCCACCGAAACTACGACCAATCCCAACTCGCGCGCATAGCTGGCACATTCGCGATCGTTCATCGCCGCATTGCCGGTAATCAGTCCGCCGCCGTGAATCCAGAACAATGCAGCGCCGGATGGGAGTTTTTCGGGTCGATAAATGCGGACGCCGGCGCTATTCAGCGATTTTTCTGTAAGGATGACGCCGGGAAGCGATTTGGCTCGCGGCGCAATTTTACTTAGAAAATTAATCGTCGAAATGAACAGGCGATTGTGAAAAGGGATTGGTGGAATACGTCCGATAACCTTGCGAAGTTCAGGATGAACCTTGTTGATATGCATTGCGAAATCTCATTATTGCGGCTTCCCGCCTTAGTTGGGCGAGTATCGCATTTTATCGGCAGGGTGGTCTGGTGTTGGCTTGCACCTGTGACTGAAATTATTTGTCGGGTTTGATCACACGGCTGCGCAAAATGCCGAGTTTTTTCACTTCGAGTTCGACGACATCATTCGGCTTCAAATAACGCTGCTGCTCCAGTCCGCAGCCTTTGCCGACGGTTCCCGTCTTCATAGATTGGGTAAGGGTTTTCGACTGATCCGCCATGCGCGGCAGAGACATTGGCGAAAGATTTTTCGAGTCCAGTGTTTTTTTAGTCATTATTGTGCGCTCCGAATGCGTGTGTTGACAATTATTTTGGTTATGCGTCTAGATGAAAATAATCTTCCAGAATTTCCAGCATCGCCTGCGCCGCCGCGGATAGTGGATAACGCCGTCGCATCACCAGGCTCACTTCGCGCGACACCACCGGTTTGCCCAGCGGGCGGCAGATGACACCCAGCGATTTAAATTGATCTCGGCACAGCGTCGGCACCACGCTGACGCCCAAACCACAGGCAACCATGCGCCCCAGTGTGACCAGTTGATGAGCCTCGAAACCGATCGTCAACGGGATATCGTTTGCGGCCAGCGATTTTTCGATCAGCATGCGAATGCTCGACGGCTTTTGTAATAACAGCAGTGGTGATTTCGTCAGCGCTGCCCAGCTCACGATTTTGTGTTCGGCCAGCGGATGATCGGGCGGCAGTGCCGCAACAAAACGGTCGGTGAACAACGGCTTGAATTCGAGATCGTCGCCGCGGTCGGTCGGCATGAACGCGACACCGATTTCGGCTTTGCCCGACCGCACCTGATCGACCACATTTTCTGCAACCACGTCCTCGATGCTGACACTAATATTCGGATACTGATCGTGGTAGCGCCGCAGGATCGGCGGCAAATGGCTGGTCGCGAACGACGGCATCGCCGCGATACGCAATTTGCCCCGGCGTTTCGCGAACAGGCTGTGCGCGTCACTCAGCGCGCCGTCCCAATCGGCGAGCAGGCGGCGCGCGACTGGCAGAAATACTTCGCCCTCCGGCGTCAGTCCCAGCGCCCGCGTAGTGCGGGCGATCAGCTTGCCGCCGAGTGTTTCCTCCAGGTTGCGAATCGCGATACTCAGCGCTGGCTGCGACAGGTGTAACGTGGCGCAGGCCTCCGTAAAACTGCCGGTTTCGGCGATGGCAATAAAAGCCTTCAGCTGTTTGGGCGAGATATTCATTATGCGAATCCGATAAATGTGTTTATATTTTGTATATAAATAAATCAATGAAAAACATCAATTTGTTAAATATAGGTTGCGACGCCACACTGCGGCTCGTAACGTTCTGTTTCATCTGAAAGTTCCCCCGATTAAAAATATCAACTGTACCCGCGAGGTGGTTATGGCCGGATTCGACAAGGTAGTGCCCAGTTATGAGGCCGCACTGGCGGGCCTGCAGGACGGTATGACAATCATCTGCGGCGGTTTCGGGCTGTGCGGCATACCCGAAAATCTGATCATCCAAGTCAAGGCAATGGGCGTGAAGGGACTCACCGTCGTCTCCAATAACTGCGGCGTCGATGGCTTCGGCCTCGGCATCCTTTTGGAGGATCGGCAGATCCGAAAAATGGTGTCGTCGTATGTCGGTGAAAACAAATTGTTTGAACGGCAAATGATGTCGGGTGAACTCGAGGTCGATTTGGTGCCACAAGGCACTCTGGCGGAAAAAATGCGCGCTGGCGGTGCCGGAATTCCCGCTTTCTATACGGCGACGGGTTACGGCACGCCGGTGGGTGAGGGCAAGGAAGTGCGCGAATTCAGCGGTCGCAAATACATTCTCGAAGAATCCGTTCGTGGCGATTTCGCGTTAGTGAGAGCGTGGAAAGCCGATCGTTATGGCAACGCGATTTATCGCAAGACCGCGCAGAACTTCAATCCGATGGCGGCCACTGCCGGAAAAATCTGTGTAATGGAAGTCGAAGAAATCGTCGAGCCCGGCACCTTAGATCCCGCGCAAATTCACACGCCGGGTATTTATGTGCACCGCTTGATTCAGAGCACATTCGAAAAACGCATCGAACAGCGCACCGTGCGCACTGCATAAGGGGAATTTTGATGGCTCTGACACGCGAACAAATGGCGATGCGGGTCGCCCGCGAATTCCACGATGGTTATTACGTCAATCTCGGCATCGGCATTCCGACGCTGGTGGCCAATTACATTCCCGGCGATATTGAAGTGATGCTGCAATCGGAAAACGGTTTGCTCGGGATGGGGCCTTTCCCGACTGAGGCCGAAGTCGATGCCGACATGATCAACGCCGGCAAGCAGACGGTCACCGCGGCCATCGGCGCCAGTATTTTTTCGTCGGCGGAATCGTTTGCGATGATCCGCGGCGGCCATGTCGATATCACTGTGCTCGGCGCCTTTGAGGTCGATGTGCACGGCAATATTGCGTCGTGGATGGTGCCGGGAAAACTGATCAAGGGTATGGGCGGGGCGATGGATCTGGTCGCCGGTGCCGACAACATTATCGTGATGATGACGCACGCCGACAAAACCGGCGAATCGAAACTGTTGCCGCAATGCACCTTGCCATTGACCGGGTCTGGCTGCATAAAACGTGTCATCACCGATCTGGCGTGGCTGGAAATCAGCGACGGTGCATTTATCCTGCGCGAGCGCGCGCCGGGTGTATCGGTGGAAGAAATCCGCAATAAAACCGCAGGTAAACTCGTGGTACCGGATGTTGTGCCGGAGATGACCGGTTTGCGGTAAAAAATAATGAGGTTGCCGCATGAATAATTTTAACTTCCATCTCGGCGAAACCATTGACCAACTGCGCGATTCTGTACAGAAATTCTCTGCACATGAAATCGCACCGCTGGCGG
This sequence comes from Spongiibacteraceae bacterium, assembly GCA_040508685.1. Taxonomy (GTDB): domain Bacteria; phylum Pseudomonadota; class Gammaproteobacteria; order Pseudomonadales; family CAMLJR01; genus CAMLJR01. The sequence continues at coordinate 1,677 of JBEVMI010000315.1, read as the reverse complement.
AAAAAGCCGATCGCGATAATCAATTTCCGCTACAACTGTGGCGAAAATTCGGCGAGATGGGTTTGCTCGGCCTCACCGTTGAAGAGGAGTACGGCGGCAGCGCGCTCGGTTATCTCGCGCACGTGGTGGCGATGGAAGAAATTTCGCGCGCGTCGGCATCGATTGGCCTCTCGTACGGCGCGCACTCGAATTTGTGCGTGAACCAGTTGCGCCGCAATGGCAGCGAAGCACAGAAGCAAAAATATTTGCCGAAACTGATCGCCGGCGAACATGTTGGCGCGCTGGCAATGTCCGAACCGAATGCCGGTTCCGATGTGGTCTCGATGAAATTGCGCGCCGACAAAAAAGGCGATCGCTATATTCTCAACGGCAACAAAATGTGGATCACCAACGGTCCCGACGCGGATACGCTGGTCGTCTATGCCAAAACCGATCTCGATGCCGGTGCGCGCGGCATGACCGCCTTCATCATCGAAAAAGGTTTCAAGGGTTTTTCGACGGCGCAGAAACTCGACAAACTCGGCATGCGCGGTTCCAACACCTGCGAGCTGGTATTCGTTGATTGCGAAGTGTCGGCCGAGAATGTACTGGGCGATGTCGGCCGCGGCGTCAATATCCTGATGTCGGGCCTCGATTACGAACGGGTTGTGTTGTCGGGCGGCCCGCTTGGCATCATGGCGGCATGCCTCGATGTGGTTTTGCCCTATGTGCACGAACGCAAACAATTCGGTCAGCCCATCGGCGAATTTCAGTTGATGCAGGGCAAGCTCGCCGATATGTACGTGACGTTCAATGCCTGTCGCGCTTACGTGTATGCAGTCGCCAAAGCCTGTGATCGCGGCGAAACCACGCGTAAAGATGCTGCCGGCGCGATTTTGTATTCTGCCGAAAAAGCCACCTGGGCAGCGGGCGAAGCGATTCAGGCGCTCGGTGGTAACGGCTATATCAACGACTACGCGACCGGGCGCTTGTGGCGCGATGCCAAACTATACGAAATAGGCGCGGGCACCTCGGAAATTCGCCGCATGTTGATCGGCCGCGAACTATTTGCCGAGACGATGTGAAACATGGCAATTCTGACGACGCAATTGCAGACCGGCAGCGAGTTTTTTCAGTCCAATACCGATTATGTGCGTGGGCTGGTCGAAGATCTGACGCAACAGATGCGGCGCATCAAAAGCGGTTCAAGAGAGTCTAGTCATGAGTAATGCAAGTTCCGATGTGCGCGTAGTCGAGGTTGGCCCGCGTGATGGTCTGCAAAATGAAAAGCAGCAAATTCCGACCAAGATAAAACTGGAGTTGATTGCACGCCTCGGCGCAGCCGGTCTGCGGATGATTGAAACCACGAGTTTTGTCAGCCCGAAATGGGTGCCACAGCTTGCGGATGCCGATACCGTGATGCGCACGCTGCCGCGTATTGCTGGCGTGAGTTATCCGGTGCTGGTGCCGAATGAGCAGGGGCTGGTGCGTGCCATTGCTGCCGGTGCACGCGAGATCGCCGTATTCACTGCGGCATCCGATGCATTTAACCAACGCAACATCAATTGCGATATCGCCGAATCATTGCGTCGCATTGCGCCGGTGGTGACGCAGGCCAAACAACAGAATTTGTGGGTGCGCGGCTATGTGTCCTGCGTACTTGGCTGCCCATACCAGGGGGCAGTGCCGATTGCCGAC
>JBEVMI010000278.1:0-4957 GCA_040508685.1 Spongiibacteraceae bacterium | reverse complement strand
ATGGGCGCGGGGGTCGGTGCCGTCGCGAAACTCTCCAGCTCATCATCCAGCGAGAAGGTCTCGGCCGCCGTTTCGGGCACCGTAAAATCGGGTGCCTCAAAGTTCGGGGATTCAAGGCTGGAGTCTGCAAAATCAGGGGCTTTTGCGTCCGCGGTTGTGAAGCCCGGGGTCGCGAAGTCAGGCGTCGTGAAATCAGGAGCGCCAAAATCAGTCGCTCCGAAACCACCGTTGTCGGCGCCGGCAGCAAAAGCCGACACCGCCGGATCGAGCACTTCGGACTTGTCGCCCTCCATTGCCCGCAACGCGAAGTCCAGATCGTCTTCGTTAAAATCGAGATCCAGCTCTTCGTCGTCGAGATCGAGCTCAAGGTCGATAGTCGGCTCGGAGCTGGCGAATGCAGACTCGCTGTTGGCAAACGGGTCAAACGCCGGGGACGATGTTTCGAGCCCACCGGCGATGTCATCGGTGCCGGGCAAGTCGAGATCGTCGCCGTCCAGGTCGAGCTCCAGCTCCTCCAGCGGCTCGGTCGGCAATTCCGCAATCGGTGCCGCGGCGAATTCAGCATTCGGAATCGGCGCTTCGTCGTCCAGATCAAGATCTAGATCCAGGTCGAGTTCGTCGTCTTCGAGTGTCAGCTCCTCGTCGAGCTCTTCATCAAACTTGTCGGCAGCTATCACCGCCGCAGCGCCGGCAGCAGCACCGCCCACCAACCCGGCAACCGCAAAATTGCCACCCGTTGAACTGGCGGATTGCGGCAGATCGTTTAACCAGTCGGAAACACCATCGACGCTGGATAACATGTCTTTGACCTGCACCACCGCAGCGCTGTCGCCAAGGGTTTGCAGCGATGTGAACTGCTGGCGGAATGCATCGCGATTGCGCATTTCCACCAACACCTCAAGCAGTTTGACGCGCAGGTCGGCGCGCTCCGGCTCGGCATCGATGGCCCCGGTCAGCAGGTCCACCGCCTGTTGATAACGGCCATAGGCGATATAGATGTCGGCTTCGGCAATCGCGTCACCGGTTTCCGAGCGCACTGCCGGTTTTTTCTCTGCTTCGACAGCAGACTGCGCCATCCCAGCCGGAACGATGGCGTCATCGCTGATCGACGCCGTGTCGAGATCGTCGTCCGCGGCAATCGTCGTATCGGTGTAGTCTTCCAGGTCGAGCTCCTGATAGGCGCTCTCGACTTCGGCCAGCTCACGCCGCTTTTTCGCGGCCAGCGCACCACCACCCAGCAACAGCACCAGCGCTGCTAGAGCACCACCCCAGTAAAGCGGTTCGCTGGTCAGCTTATCCAGAAAAGAGGGTTCGGGCGCCGCCGGGGTTTTGGCTACTGGCGGTTTGACGACCGGCTTCGGTGCAGCAGCCACCGGAGGCGGCGTTACTGACGCGGTTCCAGCGCTCGGAGTTTCGGCGCTCTGGGTTTCCGATGAAGCAATTTCCGCAGGTGCGGGCTGCGCCGTCGCAGCGGGGGCTGCAGGTGTGGCCGGCACAGCCGTTGCGCCAGGCGCGGCCGATTTCGCCTGCACTGCCGCCAACTGATCGTCCTTGAGCGAAATCAGACGTTGCAGCGTCGCGACCTGACGTTCCATGTCGTCGAGACGGGATTGCAGTTCTTTATTGTCGCGTTTGGCGCTGTCGAGACCTTCCTGGCTGGCCGCCAACTGATTGCGCAGAGCCTCCAGGCCTTTGGTATTTTTACCGCTGCCTTCACCGACCGTACTTTTATCGCTGCTGCCGGGGGTGGCAATGGTCAGGCGTTCGGCATCCTGACTGCCGCCCGCGGCGGCGGACTGCGGCTGGCTGGCGTCCAGTTGCGGGCCGCTGGCCGGCTCGGAACTGCCGCTGCTGCTGCGCCAGGCATGGGTTTGTTCGGCAATCTGCTGGGTCGCGTCGCCGGCTCCCACCGCCCGCGCATCGTCGGCGCTCGGCAGGCGCAGCACCGCGCCCGACTTGATCAGGTTGATATTGCTGTTGATGAATGCCTCGGGGTTGGCGCGCTGAATCGCCACCATCGTCTGCTGGACGGTGGTATCAGCGGGCCTGTGCTGCGCGGCAATCTGTGACAGCGTTTCGTTGACCTGCACACGGTGTTCGGTCGCACTGCCGGCATCCGGCAGGGTATTCGATTCGATGCGTTCGGCGGTCGAGGATGCAGCCGGCTCGGTGCTGATGGTCGGCGGCTGCAGATCGCGTGTCGGCGTGGGCGTAGGAGTCGTCGGTGCCGGGCGCGCAGCAGGCGTGCCGGCGCGGGGTGCCGCTGCCGGTTGGGCAGCGCCGCCGCTGAAGGTGGGCGGATCGAGCAGCACGGCAAATTCGCGCAGCAGGCGACCGTTCGGCCATTTCGCTTCGACGACGAAGTTCAGGTAGGGCTCGGACACCGAGTCATGCGTGGTGATGCGAATCGCGCCACTGCCACGACCGTCCAGATCGACCACGAACTTCAGGTTGGTGAGGAAGAAATTGCGATCGACACCGGCGCGCTCGAAATCCTCGGGCGTCGCCAGCTGTACCTTGATCTGACTGGGATCGAGATCGCCAGTATCGAGAAGCTTGATCTCCGCACTCAGCGGTTGATTGAGCGCGGACTTCACGGACAGATTGCCCAGACCCAACGCACTGGCCAAATCCGCTTGTAGCGCACTTAGCGCCAGCACGGCCATCGCAAGCTTCTTACGCACCATAGTTATTTACCTTCATCGTCCCGAGGTTGAAAGCGCTATTGAAGTCGATACGAGCAGCTTGTATCGCGCCGATTCGGGCGCCGAGCCAAAGCTGAGACGACTTCTCTAGTAAATGGCGTAAATATTAGTTACAGATGGAGTTTTAGCAAGCTCTCGGCTATTTGCACGCTGTTAACTGCCGCACTTTTCCGGACATTGTCTGCCAGTGTCCACAACAACAGGCCATTGCTGGCATCCGCCAGCGGCCGAATCTCACCGACCAGCACATCATCGCCACCGACGCTGTCGCCAACCGGGGTCAGGGTGTCAGCCTTGTCGCGCAGCTTGACGCCCTTGGCCGCACGCAACAATTTGCGTGCCTGTTCGACCGTGATCGGCCGTTCGGTTTCGATCCGCAGCGACTGGCTGTGGCCATAAAACACCGGCACGTAAAAACCGTTGAACTCCACCACGAGGCCGGCATCGCTCAAAACCTTGCGCAGCTCGCCTTCGATATCGGGACCATCGCGCTGCTGCATCGCGTTGAATGCGATCTGGGCGGGAAATATTTTGGCCTCGATTTTTTGCACGTTCAACAGGCGGGCAGTCTGACCCGCCAGCTCGCCAATACCGGCGCGTCCGCGATCGGACACGGCGAGCATGGTAGTGACATGCACCCGGCGCAGACCGACCGCAGCCTGAATCGGTGACAGCACGGCGGCGAGCTGAACCACCTCTGCCGACGGTCCGGCGATCAGGGTAGCGGCGCTGCCGTCGAGCGTCTGAGCATTGGCATCCGCGGCGATCAGAGGCACCGTCGCATCGAGACGAAACTGTCCACTGACGTCGATCACGGTGCAACCACTGGCTGCCGCGCGGCGCGCATGGATCGCTGCAACCGCGGGCGGTACGCAGAAAAATGCAAACCGGCAGCGCGAAAAATCGAATTCACCGAGCGGCTTCAGATGTTTCGGACGGTCGGCAAACAGCACCGTTTCATCGTCGACACCATCGCGGCCCAGCGCAAACAATTCACTGATCGGAAATTCGCGTTCGGTCAGAACCCCGAGCAGTGCTTCGCCGACCAGGCCGGTGGCGCCGACAATAGCGACGGTCACTCCGTTGGCAACCCCACCCGAAACCCCGTCCGCCGTCACTCAACCCACCTCTTGCAGGATGCGCAGCATGCGGCGCAGCGGCTCGGCCGCGCCCCACAACAGCTGGTCGCCGATCACGAAGGCACTGATATATTCAGGCCCCATATTCAGCTTGCGGACGCGGCCGACACCAATTTTCAAACCGCCGGTGATGGACGCCGGCGTCAACTCTTTTGCGGTGGTCGCACGGTCATTCGGCACCCACTTCACCCACGGATTGCTGCCCTTGATCAGGTCTTCGATCTCACTCAGCGGCAAATCCTTTTTCAGTTTCAGCGTCAGCGCCAGACTGTGGCAGCGCATTGCACCGATGCGGACACAAAGACCGTCGACCGGAATCGTCTGCTGCGAGCCGATGATCTTGTTGACCTCGGCCTGCCCTTTCCACTCTTCTTTCGACTGCCCGTTATCGAGCTGTTTATCGATCCACGGAATCAGGCCCACCGCCAGCGGCGCGTCGAAAAACTCGACCGGCACATCTTCGCGGATGGTCTGCGCAACCTTGCGGTCGATGTCGATGATCGACGAAGACGGCGTCGCCAGCTGATCGGCGACTGCGCCATGAATCACGCCCATGCCTTTCAGCAATTCGCGCATATGGTTGGCGCCGCCGCCCGAAGCGGCCTGGTAGGTCATCGAGCTGACCCACTCGACAAGGCCCTCGCGGAACAGGCCGTTTACACCCATCAACAGGATGCTGTTGGTGCAATTGCCACCGATGAAATTTTTGACTCCGCGCTTGAGCCCCTCACGGATCAGCCCGCCGTTGACCGGATCGAGCACGATGATGGCGTCATCTTCCATGCGCAGCGTGGAGGCAGCGTCGATCCAGTAACCGTCCCAGCCGGCAGCGCGCAGCTTCGGGAATACTTCGGTGGTGTAGTCGCCGCCCTGGCACGAAACGATCACGTCGAGCTTTTTCAGCTCGTCGATACTGAACGCATCTTTCAGTGCTGGTACCGGCTTGCCGATCGAAGAGTCTGTGCCGAAGGATGGTGCTGGGCCACCAATATTGGAGGTCGTGAAAAACACGGGATGAATCGTGTCGAAATCCTTCTCCGCAGTCATGCGCTCCATCAACACCGAGCCCCCCATGCCGCGCCAGCCGACAAAACCTACCGTTTGCATTGCCAT
>JBEVMI010000256.1:0-11821 GCA_040508685.1 Spongiibacteraceae bacterium | reverse complement strand
GCGTGCGAACCGCTTTTAAAACGACGCCAGAGCAGCCATGGTAGACGCATCGCAAAGCCGATCATCAATCGAAGATGCATCCATGTCAGCAGGCGGTTGTCGCGCCAATAGTTGAAATGTGAAACGCCGCCTTCTTCAGCGCGCAAATAGCGCACAGGCGATGACAGATTTATCGGCCGCACTCCTCGCCAGCACAGGCGCACAACGGCTTCGGGATCGAAATCGAAGCGTCGCATCCAGGGTTGCTTTTGCATGATCGCGCGCAACGGCTCGATTGGATAAACGCGGAAGCCATACAGAGAATCGCCGATGCCCATCCACAACGTTTCCAGATTGGCCCACCAGTTGGAAATTTTGCGACCTTTCACGCGCAGTGACGGGGCGCTGGCATCGAATACCGGCACGCCCAGTACCATCGCCTGCGGATGTTGCTGCGAAGTGTGCATGAACGCCTGAATCTGTTCGACAGGGTGCTGTCCGTCCGAGTCCATGCACAGCGCATGGGTGAACCCACAGCGGGCGGCTTCGTCGAGCCCATGCAAAATCGCTGCGCCCTTGCCGCTGTTTTGCGCCAGCTGCAACACGCGCACACCTGAATCAGCTTGCGCCAATTCGACCAGTCCGCGCTCGGTACCGTCAGTGCTGCCATCGACGACAACCCACACCGGGTTCCAGCGCTGCCGCGCGGCGCGCACGATATCGAATACGTTGCTGCCGGGATTGTAGCTGGGGATCAGCACCAGATGCGTCGAGGATGATGCCGGCATCAAATCACCATGTCCGGATCGATGGAGCGCACCAGCATGCGCTCGAAATAATTTTGCAGCAGCGCAGAGGTGTCAGCCACGGACGATCGCGGTTCGAAACGCTCGCCGATAGTCACGCGGTAGCAAATCGGAAATTGCGGCACGCGCCAGATTTTCCAGCCCTTGGAAAGATAGGGCGTGTTGGTGGTGATGATGAGTGTTTGCAACGGGGCCTGTGCGCGGCGCGCAATCAATGCCACCGAATTGCGGATCGGATTGATGGGCTGCCGCGTCGTGCGTGTGCCTTCGGGAAATATCAGCAGCAAATTACCCGCGCGCACGGATTCGATGGCGGCACGAAACATTTTTTCGGGTTGGCGATTGGATATGTAACCGGCCAGGTAAGCGCCGATCCCGAGAAAGGGATTGGTGCTGATATCGGCTTTCATCAAACACACGGCGCGCGGAATGCGCGACAGAATCAGGAATACATCGATCATGGCGGGATGGTTCGGCACCAGCAGCATGCGCCGTTCGTTTTTCAGCGCATCGAGTGCGGCCAGATCGAATCTGCCGATGCGTGTGATGGCAACGCCGGCGAGAAATAGGCGGAAAATAAGACTGGCGCCCCATTGCACAACGGGTTGGCGGATTCCGGCCGGTGTCAGAATCAACGGCAATACCAGCAGGCTGCCGGTGAGCAGCATCGCACCCAGCCAGATCAGGTTGACGTAAAAGATCACGATTTTGATAGGACGAATCACGTAATTCATGAAGGTGCGTCGGTGGCGCTCAGATCATGCCGCCATTGATGGAAATAATTTGCCCGGTGATGTACGCGGCTTCGTCCGATGCGAGAAACGCTACCAAGCTGGCGACTTCCTCGGGTCTTCCGACGCGATTGGCAGGCACCAGCCGAGCGATGGTCTGCGCGTCGAAAATATCTTTAGTCATGGCGGATTCGATAATGCCCGGTGCTACCGCGTTTACGGTAATGCCGCGGCTCGCCAACTCAAGCGATAACGACTTTGTCGCCGCGTTCAGCGCGCCTTTGGCCGCAGCGTAATTCGTTTGTCCGCGATTGCCGGTCAGCGCGGCCACTGAAGAAATGTTGATGATCCTACCCCAGCGCGTACGAATCATCGGCAGTGTCAGCACTTGCGTGACATTGAAGAAGCCGTGGAGTGAAACATCGATCACGCGCTGCCATTGCTGCGGTTGCATGCCGGGAAACACGGCGTCGTCGTGAATGCCGGCATTGTTGACGATGACCTGGATAGGGCCTTGCTCCAGCAGCGCTTCGAGTTTTGATCGCGCTGCATCGCAATCGGCGACATCGAATTGTACGGGCTCGGCTGAAAAACCTTCCGCGCGCAATGCTGCGCACAGCGCTTCGGCCACAGCCAGATTGCTGTTGGCGTGCACGATCACATGCAAACCCTCCTGCGCCAGCCGTCGACATATCGCTGCGCCAATGGCGCCGCTGCCTCCGCTTACCAAGGCTCGTTTCATGACGGCAGATGCTCGAATTGACCCGAAAAGGATGGCGCCGCATCACGGTTCAGAAAAATGCTGATGCGACCGTCGATGAGTTTTCGCGCGGCGGCGAAAATCGCAAACGCATACAGCACGGTCATTTCGTTGCCGGATAAACGTGTCGCATGCACGGCCAGTTCGTCGCTCAAGTCGTCGAGATGCGGATGATGCCATGACACGTTGCGTGCACTCGCCAAAAAGCCGGAGCTCAATTTACCGTCTTCGCCGATCAGCAGCGCGCCATGCACGGCCGTGGCTTGAGCGGCGTATTCGATCGCGGTCGCGATACCGAGGCGGGTGCCGCTGCCCGGCCCGTGGTTCCGCAATGGATTGTCCGCGCGCGCATGGCTGTGTGCGATACAGACAATCTCCCGCTCGTCCCAGCGTTCGACACGATCGAGCAGGCACATCAGTCCCTGATGCGGGATATGACGTTCTATCCACTGGCGGTCGATCACACGCGCACCTCGACAGCGAGGTTGTGCGGATCGAGATATTCGATGACGACGCGTCCCGCCGCAGAGTTTGCCAGCAATTGCAGTAACGGCAGCGCACGCGCGGTCGGCACGCTGCGGCGCAGGTGTTCGAGCTGTGCATCGGCGAGGTTATCGGTGCGGTCGCCGCACAACGTTATATCGAGTGTTGCCTTGGTCATGGCCGTGGCGCTGGCGTTGAGTACGAAACCCACCGCGAAATAATGCGGAATCGGCCGCACGGCATACAGTGGCGCCGGATATTTGGTGTCGAACGCCACCAGCAGGCAGCGCTCGCCACTCGCCAGCGTTTGCGTCGCGGCTTCGAGCAGCCCCACGCTGAAACCCGCGTCGTAAGCGGACAGGCTGGTCGATGCGGCCATGCATCCGGTCGCGATACTCCAATAACCAGCCGGCGCATTGTGTACGGAGTTGTGGAAGCGCGTCGGCGAAATCAGGCGATCGCCAGATGCCAATGTTTCAAGAATGTTATGGCAGTTTTCGCAATCGCCGCCCGTCGATGAAAACACGTTGGCGAGTTGCGCTGCATCGGCATTGGCATCGCGTACTGCCGCAACCGCCGCGGCCATCGAGAGTTTGATCGCATCGCCCGCGCGTCTGCGCTCCGACGACGGCAATAATTCCGGTACTGGCAAATGCATCGGCCGGGGTTCATAAGCGTGGTCGCGCGCGCTGAGAACCTGGCGTGCATGGTTCCAGTCCGGCATGGCCGGGCCGAGCACTGAAATACCTTCGAGGTACACGCGCAACGGCTTCATGCGGCTATCTTCATGCGATCACCTTCACGTGCTCATCCGCGAAAAAATCAGGCTGCAGTTGCTGCCGCCGAAACCGAATGAATTGCTCAACACATGCCGCAGCGGTTGTTCGCGGGTTTGCAGTATGTAGTTGCTATGCAGCCGGCTATCGAGTTCTTCGGTACCGACGCCGCCGGGAATGAAACCGTCATGCAGCGCAATCGCGCAAATTACCGCTTCGATGCCCCCTGCCGCTCCCAGCGTGTGCCCGGTATGTCCCTTGGTCGAGCTGCATGGTGTGTTGGCGCCGAACAAGTTGAATACGGCGGCGTCTTCCGCGGCATCGTTGCTCGGTGTCGCGGTGCCGTGCAGATTGATGTAATCGATATGCTCGGGCACCAGTCCGGCCGTTTTCAGCGCGGCCAGCATGGCATTGCGTGCGCCCAGTCCCTCCGGATGTGGGCTCGACATATGATGGGCATCGCTGGTTTCGCCGATGCCGGTGAGCAAAATGCCTACATCGTCGACGGCGCGCTCCAGCAATACGAATGCGCCACCTTCGCCGGCAGAGATACCGTCGCGGTGTGCGTCAAACGGTTTGCATGGATTGGGCGAAACCAGTTGCAGCGAGTTGAAGCCGTAGAGTGTGGTCAGGCACAAGCTGTCGACGCCACCGACGATGGCGGCATCGATCAGTCCGAGTGCAATAAAACGCTGCGCGGTGGCAAATACCTTGGCGCTCGACGAGCAGGCGGTGGAGACGACGGCGGCCGGCCCTTCGATATTTAAAAATTTGCGTATGAAATCGCTCACCGAAAACGCGTTGTGCGTTTCGCGATAGAGGTAGTCGGCCGGCAGCGTGCCACTGACGGGATCGCGATGGCGATAAGCGATCTCCGAACTCAATATGCCCGAGGTGCTGGTGCCGAGAAATACGCCGATGCGCTCGCTGCCATGCCGCGCGATCGCGGCGTTTGCTGCAGAGATGAAGCCATCCTGCTCCAGCGTAAATTGCGCGAGACGGTTGTTGCGACAATCGTAACGGCGCAGATCGCTGCGCAGAGCGAAATGATCGAGACCGTCGACTTCGCCGATGCACAGCGCGGGCTCGACGGTTTCCCACTGTTTGCGCACGAGACCGCTACGCATCGAGCGCAGCGCATCGCGGTGCGCCGCAATGCCGGCACCCAGTGCGCTCGTTGCGGTGTAGGCAAGTAAACGCAGTGGTTGCATCATACGACCCGGCAAATCAATAAGGCGTTCGCGAACCAGGTGCCCTGGCTCATGGGTAAAACCTGTACGGAAAATCCGCGCGCTTCGAGCACACGTTGCCATTCGGAAAGGGGGCGACACCAGGTCGGCGGCAGGCGATGCCCCTGCAGCGCGGCCATGCATGCATCAACCCTCTGGCTGAAATTAAAGCGCCATCCCTTCGAGGCATCGCCCACTCGGGTCACGAACACGCCGTCGGTGCCGAGTGCGGCGCGAATGCGATCGAGCAGGCAATCCTGCTCGGCATGCGGAATGTAGTGCAAGGCATCAAGAATCGTCACCGCATCGACACCGGTCATATCCGCATCGCGCATATCGCCGATTTCGAGCGATACACGATTGCCGTGCGCGGCCTGCAATGCGGCATTGCCACAGCGAACCTCGCGTGCAACCAATTCAACTCCGCGAAACTGCATGGCTTTCGGCGGTGTGCGAGGGGCCATCCAGTGGCCATCATCCGCCATTTTTTCCGCAGCGAGCAACCACGCTGCGAGCAGGCCGCGGCCGCAACCCAAATCCAGCAGGCGCGTGCCATCGCTGAAAACATTTCCATCGAGCAAGGCGGGGAAAATCGGATCGCCGCCTAATTTTCCGCGCGCCCAGAAATAATTGGTGAAGAACGTGCGCGCGTAGGGTTTGGTCGCTCGATTGAGCAGACGTTTTTTCAAACGGGTGTGCATGCTTCTCTAAGTGTGACTGTTTTTAGACTGCGTCGCGCCAGCTCGTCCAGCAGGCGAGGTAACACGTCAAGAATTATGGGGATTCCATTCGCCGAGCGGGCCGCATTGCCATCATGCAGCAGGAGGATTTCGCCCCCCGTCAAATTGCGCGTGAGTTTCTCGTACACCCGGGCAGGCTCGACAGCGCGCGTATCATAACCTCTGCGTGTCCAGCTCACTAGCCGCAGGCCGAGCCGCTGCAGCAGAGGTTCGAGGAATGGATTGCGGAGGCCGGCGATGGGGCGAAAAAAGGTTGGCGCGCGCCCGGTCACCATTTTCAGCGTGTGCTGTGCGTCGACAATTTCGCGTTGCCAGCCGCGCGGGCCGCACAGTGCTGTCAATGTGCGGTGGCGCTGTCCGTGACTTTCGACAGCATGCCCGGCGGCGATAATTTCCCGGCACAAATCCGCGTGCGCGTGCGCGCGCTCACCGATGCAAAAAAATGTGGCGCGTGCGCCGTGCTCGCGCAGTATGCGCAATACCTCCGGGGTGACGTGCGGATCGGGACCGTCGTCGATGGTGATGGCGATTTCGCCGCGAGCGGCCGCTTCTTTAGGCAGGTGCGTGATATTCGGGCCAAGCAGGGCGCAGGTCGGCCACAGTCCGGCGGCAGCGACGAGCGCGTGCAGCGACAACAACCCCCCCGCTATCCACGCCCACTGCGCCGGCCACAGGAAAAAGGCGATCAGCGCGACGGCGTGAGATGCCAGAAATAACTGAATGAATCTGGCGGGGGGTAGGGGACGCGATGTCATGGCATTGTCATCCGCAAGATAGGCTCAGCGTCGATGCGATCACAGGCTGCTCCGGTCCAGCCAGCCCCGGTCCAGCCAGCGCTGCCATAAATCAAACCACGCGGGCCAGTCGTGTGTGCCCGGGATCAGGTCAATACGTTCGGAGGGAAGCAATTTTGCCAGCATCTGCTGGCCGTGCAAAAAACGGTCGCTCGCGCTCAAGCCGACGTAAATCGGTTTGGCGGCGCTCCCTGCTTGTGACTCTTGCCAGAGCCAGTGCCACCATTCGCGTTCATCACTCCGCGACTGACCGGGTTTCGCGGCCCACGCCGCGGGTCCGCCGGCCTGACCAATTTCACGCAGTATGTCACCGGTGCCGGGATAAGGGGCGAGCAGGCACAGTCCAGTCACATCATCGGCAAATTGTGCGGCATAGTGCAGCGCATTGAATGCGCCCAGCGAAATGCCGGCGAGCCAGATCTGGCGATAGCCTCGCGCCAATGCCGGTGCAATCACCGTTTCGCGCAAGGTGCCAGCCACCCGCTGTTGCATCACATGCTCATGCGTGATTTCCGCCAGCAGGACATCGGCGGCGATATTTCTTGTGCGCATCGCGGCGATAAATCCGCGCTCGACAATGTCTTCGAGTGTGGTCATGGCGGGCGGCAAAAACACGAGCAGCGTCGCGTGCTTCGTCCCGCTGTCGAAATCAGACAGGGTCCGCATGACTTTCGTCCACTGGGCTTTCGTTTGCAGGGGAAGCGGGCCGCGAAAGAATGGATGAAAATATCAGCGCCAAAAATGTGCCGGCCGCGACGGTGGTGCCGATCGCGGACAACACCGGCACGCTCGATGTGCCGAGCAGGCCAAAACTGGTAACGGTTGCGAGGTTGGCGATGACGACCGACAGGTCAATCTGCTGTTGTTCTTGCGTGTGCTCCCGGGAATTGCCGCGCTGGCGTCCGGTCGCAAAAAACATCGCGTAATTCGACCCTACCGCGACGACGAGCAGCAGCCCCACCAGATGCAGCAGCATCAGCTGCACGCCAAAGAGCAACAACAGTGCCGTAACGCTGACCACCGCGCACGCGACGGGCAGGTAAATGCGCCATGCCTGTTTCGCTTTGCACGCAATGAACAGCAGCGCGGCGATGGCGATACAGCCGAGACCCGAGAGCAGCAGTATCTGGCGCATGTAATCGTCGAAAATGTTGGTGGTTTCTTCGAGCAGATCGATGACGGTGACATGCGGTAGATGATTTTGTAGGGATTGCTGTTGTTGCAGTGCCGCGCTGACGCGGTCGATATCGATGCGATCCTCCTCGGCGTATTGATTTGCCGACCGCAGCGGCATCAGTACCAGCACATCCTTATCGCGCTGAATCAGCATCGAGCCGAGAAGGATGCCGAGTGACGTGCCGCGCAAGGCATCCTGCGTGAGTGGTGCGCGCGCGCGCGCAGCGGCGACGTCCGCGACGAAATCGTGCAGTTTGTCGGCATTCAATGGCAGTCCTTGCAGCGCGCTGTCGAGATTTTCCTGCAGCGCTTTTTCCGCAGGCAGCGCCGCCTGGCGTGCGTGTTGTGTCGCGATGCTCGGCAGCAATCGGCTCGGCGCATGAAAACTGCCGATCACATTGTCGTCGACGAGTTGCTGTAAAACGATGCTCGCGCGTTCGGATATCTGCAGCGCTACTTCCTGATCTGGTGCGATAAAACTCGCGACATAGCGAACATTGGCGTCGCCGAGATCGGCGCGCAGGCTGCCATCGAGGGCGAATTGCGCTTGCGAAATCGGGCTGAGTGCCGTCAGGCGTTTATCCCAGATGGCGTCCCTGTGAACATAGAGAACACCGATCGCCAGCGCGACGGCTACGAGCGCTATCGCTCGCAGCCGCGTGGAGCGATCCATCAATGTCGCCAACGCAGAGGCAGCGGTATCGAGGTTGCGCAGCTTGATCGTTCCCGGCACCAGCGGTGGTAATACAAAACGCGCGGCGAGCGCGGCAGCGATCAGGCCGGCAATGGTGAAGAGCCCGAGTTGCGATAGACCCGGGAAGTCCGAGAACAGCAGAGCCGCAAATCCGGTGATGGACGTCAGCACGCCCAAGCGAATCGTGCGCCAGAAATCAGGCCGCCGGTTGCTGTCGCCGCGCTGCACAAAAAAATAAATCGAGTAGTCGACGGCTTCGCCGATCAGCGTGGTGCCAAATCCCAGCGTCAGGCCATGCACCTGGCCGAATGCCAGGCTGACACAGGCGATGCCCACGAGCGCACCGGTAATTACCGGGATCAGCCCGAGCAACAGCAAATACATGGAGCGATAAATCAGCAGCAGCAGCGACACCACCAGAATCGTGCTGATGATGGCCAGCCGCGTTACTTCGCTTTCGATAGTCGCGCGCGATGTTACCGACATGACGCTGGTGCCCGTCATAACCAGTTTCGTGGCGGCGGTGTACTGCGGCAATTGCGCGAAATTATTTTTTATTTCGTCGAGTGCCAGTGCCATCGCATCGGTGTTCAAACCGGAGGCGCGAATCTCCACCATCAGGACGGCGCGCGTGCCATCGCGCGATGCCCATACACCATCGATGGCGCGGGGTTGCGATTCGCTCACGAACTGTTCGAGCAATTCGAGCGTTTCACCGCTCGGGTCGCGGGCCAGCAATGATTTGATCAGCAGGCCGGCGCCGCTGGCCATTTCCTGAAGCGTCGATTGAATCGCAGCGTGCAATCCAGCGGCGGAAAATCGTTCCGGGGTAATGGCCGGGCTCAATAAATAGCGATTTTCGAACAGATAACGCTGATCCTGCTCCATGCGCTGCGCATCGCCGTTCTGTACGGCCGAGAACGTTTCGCTTTGACTGAGTCGCTCTGCCAGCCCGCGCGAGAGCCGTGCGCGCTGATGTTCGTCGCCGCCTTCGATGCCGAGCAAAACCAGGCGCCCGATGGTGCCGTCGCGCAATTGGTCGAGCAGCATTTGCTGGCGCTCGGTGGGCGCCTTCGGCATGAACGCCGACAGGTCCGCGACAAAACGTGTATTCGCGATGATGAATATCGCGGCGGTGACAAGGACGGCCCAGACTATGAGCGACAGGCGATCGCCGGTGCGTTTCACAAGGCGTGCTCGTCCGTGATGGTCATGATTGAACGGTCGCCGTCAGCCTGCCTGAACTCGATGGTCTTGATTTGGGCATTGATGCCGGTCACGCGAATTTCGCTGATGATTTTGCGCATCGCCTCCTCCTTGGGCGTGAGTTGCAGTTGCCATTGATTCATCGAGCCCCCGGCGCTCAACAGATAATAACGCTCCAGTGCGGCGCGATCGCCCAGCAGCGTGGAGCGCACGCTCTCGACGAATCCGGAAGCTTCGGGGCGATCTGACAGAGACAGTGTCATCTTGCGGCCATTGCTGCGTGTGATCTGCAATTTATCGCCATCGAGAACGAGGATTTCCGATTTCGGTTTGATCGTGTGTTTTTCGAGCCGCGACGGCGCCGTGAAAAACAATTCACCTGACGATTCGAGCGGCTGTTGCAGGGCGGCGATATATTTCAGCTCGACGAATGTCGCGCGACTCGATGTGCGCTGCGCCAGCGTTTGCATGATGTCGGCAATATTCAGTTCCGTCGCGGCGGCGATCTGCGAAAAAAATGCAAGCAGGAGTAGCAAAGGTCTTGTTTTAATTTTTTTCAAGATGCCAGAAGTCATAGAAGTTGAACCAGTTGAGAGGATGGGCGCGACAATTCCGCTCCAGCGCGGCGACGTATTTTTGCATCAGGGCATGTACTTGAGAGTCGCGATTGCGCGACGTTGATGATGGTGCAGGCGTGGAAAAATCCTCTAGTTTCTCGAAATGGATTTCGTAGCTATTGCCGCCACAATAAACGCCCGTCATGAAATAGACCGGTCGTTTCAGGACGGCGGCCAGGCGGAATGCCCCGACGGGAAATTGCGCGGGCGTCCCCATAAACGGCAGCGTGCGGTGTTCGCCGGCTCCGGTTGTTCGCGACCATATGGCGCGGTCCGCGAGTATGCCGACATAGGCGCCCTCATCGAGCTTGGCGCTGATGGCAAGCATCGCGTCGAGCGTGCCGAGTTCAATAATATCCTGTGTCGCCTGCGGATTGATGGCGGCCAGTGCGCGATTGATGCGGCGCGCATTGTCCGGATACATGGCCATATACATGTTGAAGCCGGGGCTGGTGCGCCCGATGGAGCGCAACACCTCGAAACTGCCCAGGTGAGCGCCGAGTAGCAAAATGCCTTTGCCTGCGTTGTAATCCGCATGCAGCGATTCGGTGCCGAAGGTTTGCACATCGAAGCGGTCGAAGTAATCGTTGAGCAAAAAAACGCGGTCGTGAATCGTGCTGGAAAACGCCAGCACGTGCCGATAGAAATCCCGGAATCCGGCCGGCCGGCCGAGACAGCGCGACAGATAGTTGTGCGAGGCGCGCCTGGCCTTGCGTGCAAACAGCGCGAAATACAGGGCGATTCCATACAGAATCGGACGCGAACACGAGCGCCCGACCAGCAACGAGATCCGCGTCATCACGCGCAGCCAAAAATCGCTGCCGCGCTCTTTGGCCTGCATCCATGCCGGGGTGTCGGTGCGCACACTCTTCGTAGAGGTGGGCTCCATGTGCGTACTGTGAGTGCGAATGTGATCGGCGGCGGGATTCATGCGCGGACATTCGTCGGTATGGGCTGTTGCACGGTGAATTGACCATTCGCAATTTTGCGTGTGCCGCAAGCAATGTCGAATGCCACCGATTGATCGGTCAGTGTGTAATTCAGAACCAGCGCTTCGCCGGGTGTGACGGGGCTGTGAAACTTCGCGACAGCGAGGCCGTTCAGCAATACGGGGTGCCGCGATTCGATCAGCTGCTGCGCCCCGTCGAGCAATACCACGCCCGGCAATATCGGTTGTCCGGGAAAATGTCCGGCGTACGCCGGATGGTCACCGGCAATGTATAAATCAATTTGCGGCATGTCACGAATGTCCGGGCAGGTGTCGTTTGATCATCGCCTGCAGCGAGGCGGCCTGCAGTTTGCCGTTGCCATCGCGCGGCAGTGCCTCGACGAAAATCAGCGGGCGCGGCAAAAATACCGGGTCGATACGCGCGCGCAAGGCGGCGAGCAGGTCAGCGGCGGCGATGCCGGGTGCGACCACGAATGCTGCGGGTCTTTCGACATCGGTGCCTGCCGGATGTTTCGGCATGAAAAATTCGGCGTCGATCACGCCCGGCAGTTGCGCGATGGCGGTATTCAGACACGATAGCGTGTTGCGTTTGCCGGCGACGTTGATGATATTCGCCTTGCGGTCGATCAGCTTGAACTGCGAGGGCGTAAGCAGCTCGATAAAATCATTGAGAATTTGCGGCGATTCATACACATCGCCGTGCGCCCAGATGTCATCGCCCTCGCTTCTCAATTCGACACCCGCCAGCGTTTCCCAGGTGGGATTGTTGCAGGGCATGCGGGTCGCCAATTGCCCGGTTTCTGTCGAGCCATAGATTTCCAGCACAGGGCATTGCAGTTTTTGGGTAATGAGGTGCGCAAGCTCCCGGGTAAGTGGTGCGG
>JBEVMI010000115.1:0-4828 GCA_040508685.1 Spongiibacteraceae bacterium | reverse complement strand
GACCGCGACGCCGATACCAAAGCCGATCAATCCCGCCATGGCCATGCTGCCCGGCGGATAGTAGTAAGGCGGCGGCGGGTAGTAATACGGGGGATAGGAAGGAGCCCACCATGTGCCGTACACGACGGTGGGGTTGTAGGAAGGGACATACACGACCTGGGCCGCCGGCTCGACCACGATGACCGTTTCCTGCTTGATCACTTTCTGCTGCTCGTTACTTTTCAGATTGCCTGCGGCGTAGGCTTTCTGCCGCAGCGCCTGCACCGTCGCCATCACCCGCTTTTCGTCCAGCAGAAAGGCTTCGCCCAATTCCTGCGTCCAGTCGAGCTTGTCGTTCATCATCAGCAGGACCTGGGGATAAGCCGTCAGCGATTGCACCGACGGGTCCCAGTTTTTTTCCACGACCGCCTTGTCCAGCGCTTCGCCCTTCAGCTCCTTGTTTTCCTGCACGAAACGCGCAGCGGCGACGACATCGAGCGGATAGGTCGCCGCCATCAGCGTCTGCGTCAGCAATTGATCGGGATACAGCGCAACCGGCGCCAGCAGGGAGTCGAGTTTCTCCTGCGGAATCGGCGCGGTGGCGGCTGGGGATTCGGCGGCTTCGGCGCGCGCGGGAACCGACAACGCGAACACGGCGCCGCCGGCGAGCAGAGCTGCAACGCCCCACGCCTGCCAGCTATGCAAAAACCCGCCAGTCACTGCGCGAGCAGACTCGTTGGCCAGGCGACCACATCCACATCTCGACCGGGCATCGTTCAACATGGCGACCTCCATTCCATGTCGTCCGCGGATGCGCGCGACACGGTATTGATCGCACGAACATAACGGATGCCGATCGCGGGAATAATTGGACCTTAGGCCAATACGCCCCCTTTTTTAACGGGAGCGAACAGCGGCGAGGGTAGCGAGGGGTTATGCAATACCGGCCTGTGCGGTCAGCGTGACGAGTTCCGCAAGAGAGCGTACCTGCATCTTTTCCATCACGCGGGCACGATGGACCTTGATGGTTTTTTCCACGATACCGAGCTCGTCGGCAATCTGCTTGTTCAACTTGCCGGCGACCACATGTGCCAGCACTTGCGCCTCGCGCGGCGTCAGTGCAGCCAGCCGTTGGGCAATGCTGGCCTGTTCGGCACGCTTGAGGCGATCGGCTCCATCTTTTGCGATAGCGTTGTGAATGGCATCGAGCAACAGGGATTCATCCACGGGCTTGGTAAGAAACTCGACCGCACCGTGTTTCATTGCCTGCACGCTATCGGGAACCGTGGCGTGACCGGTGAGGAAGATAATGGGCGGCGCATTCCCCCTCGCGGCGAGTGCATCCTGCAGATCGAGCCCATTCAATCCGGGCATCGCCATATCCAGCACCAGGCACCCGGGAATACTCGGATCGTTCTGTTCGAGATATTCCTGCGCCGAGGCATGCGTCAGGACGTTCAGCCGGGCCGAGCGCAATAAACGCTCGATGGCATTGCGTACCGAGGGGTCGTCATCGATCACGATGACCTTGGGCTCGGGAATATTCATTCTGCTTCCTTGACTTGATCAAGAATGGCGAAGAACAAGATCGGTAAAATTATTTTCCCCGGCATTAAAATTTTTCTTGAGGAACCCTATGCGCCATAACATAGCCGTTAGGGCGCCATAAAATACTGATCCAGGTCAATACTCAAGCAGTTCTGCGTGTAAACCCGACGGGCTTGCCCGGTACATTTCGCCGTCTTCAGCCCCCC
The DNA here is from genome assembly GCA_040508685.1 of Spongiibacteraceae bacterium. Lineage (GTDB taxonomy): Bacteria > Pseudomonadota > Gammaproteobacteria > Pseudomonadales > CAMLJR01 > CAMLJR01. The sequence goes on along the minus strand of JBEVMI010000115.1, from coordinate 3,095 downwards.
ATCCGGGACGAGGCATTTCAATAAGCCCCTGATCAGGGGGATTAAGCTCAACATCCATTATTAAATCCTCCCGACTTATCATTTTTATCACTAAAATGGGAGGCTGAACCACATCAAACCCATTCACAACATCAAGGATCTACCGCATGAGCGGAGCAGCTGCCCTCGCGAACTCGATTCGCATTCCCCCCAGACCCGAAGTCCTGATCGAAATTTCGCGTGAAATGGAGAGTTCTCATCCGGATATCGATCGGATAGCGGCTGTGCTGAAACGCGATGTCACCTTGTACGCAGCCATCCTGCGTCTGGTGAACTCGCCCGCCTTTGGTCAGGCCCGCAACGTCGTTTCGATCGACCGTGCCATCATGCTGCTGGGGTTGATGCGCGTCGCTCAGATCGTTCAGGTCACGACACTCCAGACTCAACTCGGAAAGGTCATGCAGCTCAACCGGTTTTGGGACACTGCTGCCGAAGTTGCCGAACTGATGTCGTCGCTCGCACAACAATTCACCGGACTGTCGACCGAAGATGCGTACACCGTCGGCATGTTTCACGATTTCGGCGTTCCGCTGATGATGCAGGCCTTTCCCGACTACAAAACATTGCTGCAGCAGGCGAACCAAACCCCACTCTCCAATTTGGTCGCTCAAGAAACGGAAACCTATGGATTTACGCATTACGATGTCGGGTACGAGCTTGGAAAAATATGGGGTGTGCCTAACATCCTGAATCAGGCGATACGTTTTCAGCCACAGATCGACGATGTTTTTGCAGACAAAATTGCGCTGGATGACAGCGAAACCATCAAAACATTCTTAGCGTTACTCGATATGGCCAAAAATATCAGCAGCACCTATCGGAAATTCTGGCGGACTCAACAGGATCACTCCCAGCTCGGCGTGAGCGTCGATTCGCTCGCGCATCTCGGCTTGAAGGACGGTGAGTTCACGGAGCTTCGCGAAGATTTTCTGCATCGACTGAATCACCAGCATACGCGGTAGAAATTACGCGCTCTCTCCCGACATCCTCTCCAGAGGCAGTCGGGAATTATGTGCTCGTCGGCACCAACGGCATCAATAGCGAGCCTCTCAATCGGCAATCGCGGCATCGACGATAGCCTGCGCTTCCACGATGATCCGCTGCAGATGTTCTTCGCCCTGAAAGCTTTCCGCATAAATTTTGTAGATACTTTCGGTGCCTGATGGTCGCGCTGCAAACCAGCCGTTTGCCGTCGCAATTTTCAGTCCGCCGATGGCCGCGCCATTGCCGGGCGCATGGCTGAGTATCTGGGCGATTTTTTCGCCGGCAAGCTCGGTGCTGGTAATTTGCGTGGGCGCCAGCTTCGATAACTTCTGCTTCTGCGCCGGTGTCGCCGCCGCTTCGATACGATCGGCATGCGGTTCGCCCAATACTCCCGTCAACTCGCGGTAAGCATCGCCGGGATCACGCCCGCTGCGCGCAGTTATTTCCGCAGCCAGCAGCGCCGGCGTAAAACCATCCTTGTCCGTAGTCCACACCGCCCCATCCCTGCGCAAAAACGATGCCCCCGCACTTTCTTCGCCGCCGAAACCGAGTGAACCATCCACCAGTCCGTCGACAAACCATTTGAAGCCGACTGGCACTTCATACAAACGCCGGCCGAGACTGGCGACGACGCGATCGATCAGCTGGCTGCTGACGACGGTTTTGCCGACGGCGGAATCCGCGCGCCATTGCGGCCGGTTTCGAAACAGATAATCGATGGCAACGGCCAGATAATTATTCGACGGCATCAGGCCGACACTGGGTGCCACGATACCGTGACGATCGCTGTCGGCATCGCAGGCAACGGCAATATCGAATCCATCCTTGAGGCCGATCAATTTTTGCATCGCGTAACTGGAGGACGGGTCCATGCGGATACGGCCATCCCAATCCGCGGTCATGAAACCGAACGTGGGATCGACCGCAGCGTTGACGACGTCCAGATTGAGCCCATAGTGCGCAGCGATCGCGCCCCAGTAGTGCACGCCGGCACCGCCGAGCGGATCGACGCCGATATGAATACGCGAATCGCGAATGATCGCCATGTCGATCACATTGCCAAAATCGCTGACATAGGTATTCAGAAAATCGTGGCGATGTGTGGTGCTCGCCGCCAATGCCTGTGTCGTGGAAATTCGCTTGACCCCGCGCAGGCCATCGCGCAGCAATTCATTGGCACGGGTTTCGATCCAGCGAGTGATCACCTGATCCGCGGGGCCGCCATTTGGCGGATTGTATTTGTAGCCGCCATCCGACGGCGGATTGTGCGAAGGCGTAATCACGATGCCGTCGGCGAACCCGCTGGTGCGACCGCGGTTGTAACAGAGAATCGCGTGCGAAATTGCCGGCGTCGGCGTGTATTCATCGCCGGTGGCTATCATCAACTCGACCTGATTGGCGGCCAGCACTTCGAGCGCACTGGCACACGCTGGCGCCGATAACGCATGCGTATCGATGCCGAGAAATAAAGGGCCATCGATACCCTGCTGCTGACGATATTCGCTGACGGCCTGGCTGATTGCCAGCACATGCCATTCGTTGAACGTTTTATCAAACGCCGAACCGCGATGTCCGGAGGTACCGAACGCCACCCGCTGCTCGACCTGATCGGCATCGGGCCGCTCGAAATATGCCGCCGCCAGCTTGGCGACGTCGATCAGCAACTCCGCCGGAACCAACTTGCCCGCGAGTGCATTGAGTTTGGGTGATGAGGCCATGAAAGCTCCGTGTTTGCAGGTCGATTGGCTATTGTTTACTTCGCTGCGACGCTCTACTGCGCAATCGCAGCGTTGATAAAATCTGTTTGATTGTATTGCAACAAATCGCCGATTTGTTCGATACAGATATCGGCCGGGGCATAGTCCGTCAGGCCGTGAGGATCGAGGGCATAGTGGCCCTGACGCGGAAACACGGTGGTGAGGCGCGCACCCAAAACCTGCTTCATGGCACTCAGGATGCTGCGTTTGTCATCAATCATCACGTAATGGTTGGCCGGGTGCCGTTGTTCGATATCGCTCAGCATCGATTCCTTGTGAATATAGATCAGCACCTGCTCCGCAACCGCTGCCGAC
>JBEVMI010000102.1:0-10253 GCA_040508685.1 Spongiibacteraceae bacterium | reverse complement strand
CACCTTCACCGCGTCTCGCCCTGCGAAGGAGCGCGAATTATAGGGACGCAGAAACCTGTGTCAACGAACTTTCTGCAACCGCCGCAAATAATTGCCGGATCCGGCGAAAGAATATCCAATCGGTTTATTTTTTACTCGAGATCGATTAACTACCGCGCAACTTCAAACAAGTGGTACTTCTTTTTACCAAGCCGAACCAAGTAGAAGCGACCGTGAAGCGACCGCTCAAAGCCAAGACACTCGACAACATTCATGTTGTCTTCCGCCCCAACCGGCGCGCCATTCACAAATACAGCGCGATTACCGAGCGCATCCTTGACCTGCTTACCGGAGGTCGCAAGCCCGGCATCCGTGATGATCTGAATCAGCGATGCAGCCGCCAGATCACCTTCGCGCAACGGCGTCGACGGCAACCCATCCAGCTTCAGCTGCTCGAGATCCGACGCCGACAACCCCTTCACGTCACCACTAAACAACGCCTCCGTGATTTGCTGCGCAGCAATCAAGCTTGGCTCGCCATGAACCAGTCGGGTCACTTCCTCCGCCAGAATCCGCTGCGCCTGAGGTTTTCCAGCTGCTGCACGATCGGCAGCTTCAATCGCCTCGATCTGCCGCGACTCAAGGAAGCTGAAATAACGGAGAAACCTGTAAACATCTGCGTCAGCCGTATTCATCCAGAATTGGTAGAAGGCATAAGGCGAGGTTTTAGCGGGATCGAGCCAGACCGCACCCGCCTCGGTTTTCCCAAACTTGGTGCCATCCGCCTTCGTCACCAGCGGCACCGTCAACCCGTACACAGACTGATGATTCAGCCTCCGGGTCAAATCGATTCCGCCCGTGATATTTCCCCACTGATCGGAGCCTCCGATCTGTACCGTGCAATCCATTCGGCGATTCAGCTCGGCAAAATCGTACGACTGGAGCAGCATGTAGCTGAACTCGGTATAGGAAATACCCTCGCCTTCACGTTCGATACGCTGCCGCACCGACTCTTTATTGATCATGGAATTGATCGAGAAGTGTTTGCCGACGTCACGCAGGAAATCGAGCGCCGACATGGGCGCCATCCAATCCAGATTGTTCACGACCGTTGCGCTAACGGCGCCGGCATCAAAATCGATGAAACGCTCAATCTGCTGCCGCAGCCGCTGCGCCCAACCGGCAACAATATCCGGCGTATTCAACTTGCGCTCCTGCGCCTTGAAACTGGGGTCGCCGATCAGACCCGTCGCACCGCCAACCAAGGCAATCGGCCGATGACCGGCGAGCTGAAACCGCCTCAATGCCAGCAGCGGAACGAGGTGGCCGATATGAAGACTATCCGCAGTGGGATCGAAGCCGCTATATAAGGATCGACTACCCTCGCGCAGATGTCGCTCCAACGCGCCATCGCCGGTAGTTTGCGCAATCAGACCCCGCGCCTGGAGATCATCGATAAGGTCGTAAGGCTGTTCGGACATACCGGGGGAAACCGTTCTGGGAGTGTGCGGAAGGAGCCAATCAAGTCGTGATGTAACTAACAGGCTCGAAATTAAAGGTTGACGTACCGGCTAATCTGGGCAAACTGTAATGAAGCGCCCAAAGACGGCGCAACATACATTAACTCCTGACAAAAGCAAGTTCGCGACTTTCTACGACCAGCTTGATTCCATACAGGACTGGCGAGTGCGATTTTTTTTGCTTAGAGGCGATCTCCTGCCTTCCGGCTGCGCGTCAGGTCAACCGCAACCCCCGATACTTGTTGAGCCTTTAATGACCGACAACCACAGACCGGACTCTTTCCGAAGAGGACTGATCAGCGAGTTTCCGCGGACTCATCTAGCGTTAGCGGGCATCGCTGCCACCACTATCTTCCTCGCCCTGTTACTCCCCAGCGGCAAAGTTCAAGCGAATCGTGCGGCCATGCCATTGCCGACCGAACTGGACTGGAACAGCCAACGCACCGAGCTGACAGCGCTGTCCGAAATTCATCTCGCCGAGCCCACCCTCAGCACGCTGCCCGAAAACCCGGTCGAAGACTGGCAAGAACTGACGGTTCAGCGCGGCGACAACCTCGCCAAGATCTTTGAGCGCGCCGGCGTATCTGCCACCGCAATGCACGAAGTACTCGATTCAGGACCGGAAGCCCGCGCGTTAAAACGAATTTTTCCCGGCCAGAAACTTTCCTTCCAGCTCGACGACAGCGGCCAGCTGCAAGCCCTGCGCTACGAAGAAGACCAGCTCAACAGCACTGAAATCCACCGCGCCGACGACAATTTCGTTGCTGAGAAAGTCAGCCGCGAACCGGATGTGCAGCAGCAGTTTGCTGTCGGCACGATCAAGTCCTCGCTTTATAAGGCCGCCCAAGAAGCCGGCCTCGGCGACAGCCAAGTACTTGAGCTCGCACAAATTTTCGGTAGCGAGATCGACTTCGCGCTCGACCTGCGCAGGGGCGATCAATTCAACGTTCTCTATGAAGAACACTACCTGGACGGCAAGAAAGTCGGGCGCGGATCGATTCTGGCCGCTTCGTTCACCAACCAAGGCGAAACCCACATGGCGTATCGCTATGTCTTCGCCAACGGCGACATTGGTTATTTCTCGCCGACGGGCATCAGCATGCGCAAAGCCTTCATGCGTGCGCCGCTGGACTTCCTGAAAGTCACATCCAATTTCAATATGAATCGGTTCCACCCTATCCTGAAGATCACCCGCCCGCATCGCGGTATCGATTACGGTGCTCCGGTCGGTACACCGGTATATGCCGCAGGTGATGGCCGCATTGCCCAATCCGGATTTTCGCCCTCCAACGGCAATTTCGTCGTGATCCAGCACAGCAATGAATACACAACCAAGTACCTCCATCTGGCACGCCGCAATGTCAATGTTGGAACCCGAGTACGCCAAGGCCAGATGATCGGCACTGTCGGTTCTACCGGTTACGCAACCGGACCGCACCTGCACTATGAATTCCTGGTCAATGGCGTTCACCGCGATCCGCGCTCGATTGCCAAATCGCTGCCGAAAGCCGTGGCCCTGGCCGGTGCTGAAAAGCTGCGCTTTAGCCAACAGATCGCAGGTGTACAGCAACAACTGGCCTCGCATATCAGCGACCGCACCAGTGCTACCAAAATGGCTGCTGCTGAACAGACCGACGCTGCCAGCGGCAAGTTATGACCCCCACCCCATCAGGCGAGCTATTCATCGGCCTGATGTCTGGAACCAGTCTGGACGGCATCGACGCCGTCCTGGTTGAGTTCAGCAACCAAACCCCAAACCTTATCGCCGCCGAAACCTTCACCATTGCCCCATCTTTGCGGCATGAGCTACTGGCGTTATGCCAGCCCGGCAATAATGAAATCGAACGTCTCGGCCGGGTCGATCGCCAGCTCGGTTTAGCCTTCGCCAGGGCCACGCAACAACTGCTGCAAACGGCTGGCGTAAATGCCGCTCAAGTTATGGCCATCGGCAGCCACGGCCAGACGATCCGCCACCGCCCCCATCCCGATGCCACCGGCGCACCGGCCTTTACACTCCAGATCGGCGACGCTAATACCATCGCCCAGCACACCCGAATCACTACCATTGCCGATTTCCGTCGTCGTGATATCGCCGCGGGCGGTCAAGGTGCACCGTTGGTGCCCGCGTTTCATCGCGCCGCTTTTGCGGGACATGGTGGCAGCTGGCGCAGTCGCGTGATCCTCAATATCGGCGGCATGGCCAATATCACCGCGCTGCCGCAAAACGGTATCACTTCGGGTTTCGATACGGGACCCGGCAATGTTTTGCTCGACGGCTGGATTCAACGTCATCGCAATCTGGACTTCGATCGGGACGGTCAATGGGCCGGCAGCGGTATCGTGCAGGCCGACTTACTGAGTGCGTTTTTGTCCGATCCATTTTTTGCTACACCACCACCTAAAAGCACCGGGCGCGAACATTTCAATGCGGCGTGGCTGCAACAACACTTGGCCTCGCAGCCGGCGCAGGCACCGGTCGACGTACAGGCCACACTGGCCGAACTCACTGCCCGCAGTATCGTGGACGCCATAGCCAACCTGCCTGTCACTGCCAACGAGGTATTTGTCTGTGGCGGCGGCGCCTATAACCGCGACCTGATGTTGCGACTGGAGCGCCTGCTGCACCCGCGGACACTCGGCCATACCGGGCAACTCGGCATCGCGCCGGAATGGGTCGAAGCCGCCGCCTTCGCGTGGCTGGCCCGCGAGACTCTGGCCGGCCGCCCCGGCAACGAACCCGGGGTTACCGGCGCCAGCGAGCCCTGCATTCTCGGTGCGATCTATCGGGGCTGAGTTATCGCGCTGCGCATCTTTTCCGCTTCCCTTGCCAACCGTTTCTCCGCCAGCGCGACCCCGTTATAGTGCGACACGGATTACGGGGGGGTTGTATGACGTTTAGGTGTAAAGGGCGCGACTGCCCACGGTCGACGGCATGCTGAAACGGTACGCCCGAGCGGCCTTGCTGGCACTGGGACTGGCTCTTGCCACCAGCGTTGCCAGCGCCCAGGCCCGACTCGAAATCGACGGCGCCCCCGACGACGTCGCCAACAACGTGCGCAACCACATCGGCAATATCACCGACAGCGAAATCAAACACCCGCGCCAGTTGCGCCGCCGCCTGCGGCAGACCATCCCCCGTGCCACCGAGGCCCTCGGGTACTACAACACCCGCTTCGAACTCAAGGTCGAGGGCAAAACCGCCCGCCTGACACTACAACTGAAAGACCCGGTATTGTGGTCGCCCCCGGACATCCGCGTTGAAGGTTCGGCCGCCCAACTCAAAACGATCCAGACCCGGATTGCCTCGGCCCCGATGGTCGCCGATGGTCGCGTCAATCAGGGCGACTACGACCGTTTCAAACGCGATCTCCTCGACACCTGCACGGAATACGGATTCCTCGACGCCAGCTACCGCAGCGCAGAATTGCAGGTCGATCTAGCAGCCCGCCGCGCCGCGACCACGCTGGTTCTCGACTGCGGCACCCGTTACCGCTTCGGCGATACCACTTTTACGGAAACCACACTCGAACCCGATCTGCTGCAGCGCCTGCTGCCGTTCAAGGTCGATACACCCTACCGCAAGCGCAAAATCTCGGACCTCTACCGCGACCTGCAACGCAGCGGTTATTTCGGCGACATCGATATTGAAACCAAACCGGACCCAGCAACGCATCGAGTCGCCGTCATGGTGGCCGCGAAAGACGCACCGAGCGATCGTTTCAGCATCGGCCTCGGTTACGGCACCGATACCGGTCCGCGCACACGATTCCGTTGGGAGCGCCCGCTGGTCAACAGCGCCGGCCACAGCTTTTCCGTAGAAACCACCCTGTCCGAACCCACGCAAACCCTGAACGGCGACTACCGCATCCCGCTGGCGCGCCCGCTCGACCAATACGTCGACATACCGACCGAATGGGAACGCAAACTGGTCGAAGATACCGACAGCAGCCTCGGCAAGATCGGCTTGTTCTACAACGATCGTTACAGCGAAGACTGGCGCGGGCGTTTTGGCGTCAATTTCGAAGTGGAGAGTTATCAGCAGGGCAGCGAACCACGCAAAAACGTCCAGTATCTGGTGCCCGGCACCACCTTTACCGAACTGGTCCTGCCCGAGGGCGTCGACCCGCTGTCGGGGCACAAGACCTGGCTGGATGCGCGCGGCTCGGTCCCGGAGCTCGGCGCCGACACCGCTTTCCTGCGCCTGAGCGGCGGTCACAAGCGACTGATCGGACTCGGCGGCTCGCAGCTGCTGGTCGCGCGGGTCGAGGTCGGCAGCATCGCCACCGGCGACATCAACCAGATTCCGTCATCGCAACGGTTTTTTACCGGCGGCGACTCCACCGTGCGCGGTTTCGACTACGAATCCCTCGCCCCCGAGGATGCCAATGGCGAGCTGATCGGCGGCCGCTATCTCAACGTCGCCAGCCTCGACTACAGCGTCAAGGTGCTCGATAGCTGGCGCGCCGCGGTGTTCGTGGACACCGGTCGCGCGTTTAACAGCGACCGCGAGCCCTGGCACAAAGCGGTCGGCATCGGCGTGCGCTGGCTGTCGCCGGTGGGGCAGATCCGCGTCGACCTCGCCTTCCCGATCGATGAGGACGAAAGAAGTTTCCGGCTGCATATTTTCATGGGGCCGCCGTTATGACGGGCGCACGGCTCGCCGGTTATCTGCCACGGCTGCGACGGCTGCTGCGCACGCTGGCAATCATCGCTGTGGTGATTGCGGTTCCGGCTCTGCTGACCCTGGGCGCGGTCGTGCTGGTTCTGCGCAGCGAGACTGCAATCCAATGGGCGCTGCAAACCGCGCATCGGTTGTTGCCCGAGCTGACGGTTGTCGCGCCCCAGGGCAACCTGATCGACGGGCTTCATGTCGACTCGCTGCGCTGGGAAGACCCCGACCTCGAACTGATCATCGCGCCGATCGACCTGCGCCTGAGCTGGGCCAATCTGCTGCGCGGGCGGGCGACCGTCGACCCGCTGCGCATCGGCCGCATCACGATTCACCCGCGCGGGCCCGACAACGACGACCCGATCGTGTTGCCGGCACTGGTGTCGCCGATCGCGCTGCACGTGCCGCGGCTGGAACTCGGCGAGCTGGTGATTCGCAGCGGCGATACCGTAACCACCCTGCGCGACATCAAAACTGCAGTGCGCTGGCTGGGGCCGGATATCAGCCTGACTAACCCGCGCCTCGCCTACGAAACATTTGCGCTGGATGCGAGCGCCGGCAAACTGCAATTTCTCGGCGCTTATCCGCTCACGCTGCAAGGCGTCATCACCAGCGCCGACCTGCCGGGACCGGCGACCGTGGCAGCGAGCGGAGACCTGCGTGCGCTGCGGCTGGACGCCCAGCTCGCCGGCGCCTGGCCGCTCAAGGCACAGGCAGTGTTGCGGACGCTCGATACCAACCTGCCCTTTGCCGTCTCTGCCCAGCTGGTCCAGCCGCTACCACTCGACGCCGGGGTCGACGTCGTCACCGTGCAACAGGCCGCGCTGAAAGCTGCCGGCGACCTCGACCGTTTCACCGGTACCCTGCAATCGCAACTCACCGACACGCGTTATGGCAACAGCCATCTGGATGGTACGTTTTCGTGGGAGAACAACACCCTCGCCGCTACCGCGGCACTTATTCTGCCCAGCGGCAAAATCGACAGCCGCTGCCAGCTTGAAACGACGACAGAGCGCTGGCAGTGCCAGGGCGACATCGCCGCGCTGCCACTGACACCGTGGCTGAACGGTCTGAGCGGCGAGATGTCGACGCCGTATACCGTCGCCGGACGGTTATCCGATCCGATCGAGCTGCGCATCGAACTGCCGGATATCCGCGGCAAACTCGAGGAGATCGCCCTGACCGGCGCCGCGCGGGCCGAATCGCCCGATCTGAAGCGCTGGTCCATCCCCGAATTCCACCTGAATGCAGGCCCGAATCACCTCAGCGCCAGCGGCACCCTCAGCGACAACTCCCGATTGCACGTGCAGGTTGAGGCACCGCGCCTGCAACAGCTGTATGCCGGACTCGCCGGCAGCGCGCGCGGCGCGGTGGACATCACCGGCGCGCTCGCCACACCGACGTTGCACGGCGAGCTGGCACTGCGCGATGTCGTCTACCAGGCCGGCACCGACCCCATCAAACTGCACAGCGGACGAGTCCGCTTCACCGTCGCCGATCTCGGCCGCACCACCAGCGATATCGATGTCGTGCTGTCGGGCCTGGAAGTGAGTGGCCAGCGCGCCGCCGTCGATGCGAGCTGGCGCGGCACTCGCGCCGATCATCGCTGGCAGGTCGCGCTCTCCGAACAACGGGACACTATCGAACTCGACTGTCGTGGCGCGCTCACCGACAACGACCGACGCTACCGTCTCGACTGCCCGACTGTGCGCGGCAATCTCGCCCTTCCCTCCGCCAAGAAAGTCGATAAAAAGACCGTGTCGTGGGGTTTACAGGCACCGTTGCAGGCACGCTGGGACTTCGAGCGCAGCGAGGGTGGCATCGACGCGTTCTGCCTGGCCGCCGACCCGGCGACACTCTGCGTAAAACCCGGCGTGAATTACCGGCAGGGGCAGGTGCAGGCGTTCTCCGCGACCCTTACCCAGCTGCCGCTGCGCTGGTGGCGTCGCGGTTTGGCCGAGGGCCTGCGCCTCAGCAATGATCCCCACCTCAACGCTGACCTGCATTTCGCAAAACAACAACCGCTGCAACTGCGCGCGCAGGCCACACTCGATGCCAGCGAATGGCGCTGGCGCAACGGCGAGCAGGCGCGGACGCTGAAACTGGACAGCGTGACCGCGAGCGCCGATCTCGACACCAAACGCGCCCATCTCACCGCCGCGCTGCGCGCCCCGGAGCTGGGCAGCGCCACTGCGGAACTGACCGTGCTCGATCCCCTGCAGGCGAAACAATTGCAGGGACGGGTCGACCTCAACGCGCTGCAGCTCGCTGCATTCGGCTGGGCGATACCGGATGTCGAGGCCATCACCGGCCAGGTCGACGGCGCCGTGACCATCGCCGGCACGGCCGCGCTGCCCATACTGGCCGGTGAATTTGCACTGATCAATGGCAGCGTCGATGTCGCCGGAGTCAGCGATCCGATCACCGATCTCGGCGCGCGGCTCCGGTTCGACAACCAGCGCGCCGATCTGGACGGCCAGTTCCAGCTCGGCACCGGTCGCGCCCAGCTCAAGGGCGACATGCTCTGGAGCGAGGGTTACGCCGACTGGCGCGCGACCCTGCACGCGCGCGGCAGCCAGCTTCAGATCGAACCGATCACCGGCAGCACGGTGGTGTTCGCCCCCGATCTGACCCTCGATGCAACACCCGACCAGCTGCGCCTGCACGGCGAAGTCATGCTGGAAAAAGCGGATATTCGCCTGCAGGAATTGCCACCGGAAACGGTGAACCCCTCGCGCGACACAGTGGTAATCGGCCGCGAGGCGACCGCGACCGGCATCCCGCTGACGCTGGATATCGCCCTGAATCTCGGTGAGCAGACCCATTTTTCCGGCTTCGGCGCCGAGGTCGATCTCGCCGGCCAGCTGCGTCTGTTGCAGGAAGATAATCGCGATCTCGCTGCGACCGGGCGCATCAACGTCACGCGGGGACGCTACCGCGCCTATGGCCAGCGCCTGATCGTGCGCAAGGGCCAATTCATTTTCGTAGGCAACCTCGACAACCCCGACATCAATCTCGAAGCGATCCGCGAAATGATCCCCGGCAACACCGACGTGGTCGGCCTGCGCATCAGCGGCTCGCTGCACGACCCGGTCGCCCAGCTGTTCTCCGAGCAGTCGCTGTCGGAATCCGATATGGCGTACTACCTGCTGACCGGCACCAAACGCGATAGCAGTGAGTCCGGCAGCCAGTTTTCGGCTGGCGGTTCGCTGTTGTCCCTGGGACTGGCCAAAGGTGAGGATCAGGCTGCCAAACTCGCCGAAAAATTCGGTATCCGCGGTCTCACCCTCGGCACCGCCGCCGCCAGCGACGGCACCACGCAAGCCGAGGTCAGCGGTTATCTGTTCCGCAAACTGTATGTGCGCTACGGCCGCAGCCTCGGCCAGAACGCCGACAGCGTGACGCTGCAATATCAGCTTTCGCCCAACCTGATGATCCAGAGCATCAGCGGCATCGAGGAAGTGCTGGAGCTGATCTACACGTTCACAATCGACTGACAAACCGATGAATCGAGGTCGCCATGAGCGAAAAACTGGATGATGCTGCCCTGCAGGCGCTAAAGATTGCGTTCAGCTACATGCCGAAAGCCATTGAAGTGACCCAGTACGAGTACGGTGATCGCTACCAAACCGTGCTCGGTCATATTGAAACCGTCCGCGAAACATTGCTGCTGAACGATGTCGATCCCGACGAGGTGTATGGCGAGGTGAATCCGGAGATCACCCCTCGCTCAACGTATTAACACCACTTGAGACCGATCAGATTGAGAACGAGGAGCCGCAGCCGCAGGTGCTGGCCGCATTGGGATTGTTGATGACGAAGCGCGAGCCTTCCAGCCCTTCCTTGTAATCGACTTCGGAGCCGACGAGATATTGGTAGCTCATCGGATCGACCAGCACCATGACGCCATCTTTCTCGATGCGAGTATCGTCCTCGGCGGCCTCGTCCTCGAAGCTGAAACCGTATTGAAAACCCGAACAGCCGCCGCCGGTCACGTAGACGCGCAGCTTCAGATCGGGATTGGCTTCGTCTTCGACCAGGCTTTTCACCTTGGCAACGGCGCCTTCGGTCAGCTTGAGAGTGGG
>JBEVMI010000038.1:0-3164 GCA_040508685.1 Spongiibacteraceae bacterium | reverse complement strand
CTTTAAAAAACTGCTCGCCGACGCGGATATTCTGCTGCACGGCTATCGCGCCGACGCACTGGAAGAACTCGGTTTCGGCGTAGAGGAATGCGCGGCATTGCGGCCGGGTTTGATCGACGTGTCGTTGAATGCGTATGGCTGGACCGGCCCGTGGCGCAATCGCCGCGGTTTTGACAGCCTTGTGCAAATGAGCAGCGGCATCGCCGCGGCCGGCCAGCGCTGGCAGGAATCGGACAAACCCGTGCCACTGCCGGTACAGGCACTCGACCACGCCACCGGCTATTTAATGGCGGCCACCGCGATACGCGGCCTCACCAAACGATTGCACACACACCAGGGTTATCAGGCGAAACTTTCGCTCGCGCGCACCGCACAGTGGCTGCTCGAAACGGGAGAACAATCGCAAACCTCAGCGTTTGCTCCGGAGACGCGCGACGATTGCGCGGAAGCCATCGAGCAAACAGATTGGGGGCCGGCATTGCGATTGCGCCCGCCAGTGTTGATTGATGCCGCACCGATGTCGTGGTCGCGACCGGCGAGCCGTTTGGGTTCGGCTGCGGCGAGCTGGGAATAATATATGGTCATCAACACGAGCAAATATTCCTACCGCCGACACATAGAATTTTATGGAGGCAATACCCAATGACCAAGGACTTCTTCGAACACAAAGCAAGCAGCTATGAACAAAACAAAAGCAGAGTCGACAATGTAGACAACATCGCCAACTCGATTCTGAGCGCTGTCGAGTTCGACAAGACCATGCACATCATGGATTTTGGCTCGGGCACAGGGCTCTTGCTGGAGAAGATCGCTCCCTACGTCGGAAAAATCACAGCTGTAGACATATCAAAATCCATGAACAAACAGCTGGACGAAAAGAGGAAAGCAATTGGCTGCGAAGTTGAAATAATGGAAATTGATCTGGAAAAATCTGATATCGCGCAGAAATACGACGGAATAATATCGTCGATGACGATGCACCATATTAAAGATACAAAGTCGATGTTCATAAAATTTTATTCACTGCTACGCAGCGGTGGGTTTATTGCCATATCCGATCTCGACATCGAAGATGGCCGCTTCCATACCGAAGACACTGGTGTATTTCACTGTGGATTTGATAGAGAAAAAATCTCAAAGATCGTAGAGGACGCGGGATTCAGGAACGTCGAAGCTTCAACAGCCAGTACTGTCCACAAGCCACAGGGAAAATTTCCAGTGTTCCTGCTCACCGCTGTACGGTGATTCGCCTCCACAACAACACGAGCATCAAACCCACTAACCCTATGAAGGCACCGCCATGATCGTCGACTTACCGATGTTTACGCTCATACATGTCGTAATCAGCATCCTCGGAATTATCGCGGGGCTTGTCGGTGGGCTGATCGCCGGTGCGCGGCTCGATGGCTGGACAGCACGCAGGGCGCACTAACCACGTGGCGCAATGCTCTACGGTTATTACGCCCTACCATTTACGCCCGCAAATTTTGTTGAAGAAATCCACGGTACTTCGCCACGCCAGCTTTGCAGAAGCCGCGTCGTAACGCAGCGTCGTGTCGTTGTTGAAACCGTGTTGTGCGCCGGGATAGATATACGCCCGATAACGTACGCCCGAACGCCAGCGAACTCCTCGCTGCTGCTGTAGCAACAGCGATTGCTGGCGTGCTGATCGACCAGCATCAGCGCGTCTTTATATTCTTCCCGACACTATCCTTGCGCCGAAAAAGTCCTTCTCGCCTTTTCCACCCGTCCGTATCTTTGCCGGCCGTGCCGTTAGTAGCGGAGACGCCGCCATGAGAATGTTGAGGTCGCACAATGAGTAATGCCGAATCGGTAAGAGACCTGGTGGGCTGGTTAAATCAGCGTGAATTTCAGCGCGCGCCGGTTCCGGAAACCTCTTCCGGCGCGGGCGATACTTTCGAACACCCGCTACATATCGCCGATAACGCCGTGCATTCGACCTATGCCGGCCTGCAACTGGGAACGCTGTTCCAGCCGATCGTGCGCGGCACTACCGTGATCGCGCATGAGGCGCTGCTGACCATCGGGGCGACGCCCGTCAACACGGCGCAATGGCGGCAACACGGCAATGGCGATGCCGCCGGTACACCTCAGGATGCGCAGGAAATCATTTATTTCGATCGCCTCACGCGCACGCTGCACACGCTTAATTTTCTGGCGCAGGACGCCCGTGGCGATTTACATCTGAACGTCGATGCCCATCATCTGCTCGCGGTAACGGCGAACCACGGCCACGTCTTCGAGCAGATTATTCGCCAGTGCGGCTTGCACCCCGAACGCATCGTGCTGGAAATTCCGGAACATTCGATTCGCGACAAGGATCGCCTGCACGAGGCCATCGCCGCATGGCAATCGCGGCGTTATCGCATCGCCATTGATGGCTTTGGCCAGCAGCATGCGCAACTGGCGCGCGTGCTGGCGTTGCGCCCCGACGTACTGAAAATCGATGGCAATTTCTGGCAAAAACAACTGGGCGCACCGGCTTCGCGGCAAAAACTGCGGGAAACACTGGATCGCATTGCCGAGCGCGGCATCGCTGTGATCCTCAACGGAGTCGATACCGCCGCAGCGCAGGAATCCCTTGTCTTGTCGGGTATTCCCCTGGCCATTGCCACACAGGGCGACCGGGTCGGCATTCCGCAGCCGTGGTGCCACCCACAAACCATTGCCGCGATTGATGCCAGTCCAACACGACGGCAGCGCAGCGCCTGAGCGATCGATGACAGGAAACTCCTGAACCATCTCGGCGCACTGCACATCTGGTAATAACCACGTAACGAATTCATCTTTTGCCGCTGAAGTTTTCACTGTTACTTTGGCCACTAAACCATTTATTTCAGTAATGTTTTCGCCATGAGCATCTCGTCGCTGAATCCACGCAACCAATTTCGCGGCACCATCGCGCAAATCAATACCGGACCCGTTATCAGCGAAGTCGAAGTGCAAACGACTTCCGGCATCGTGACATCGCTGGTTTCGACACGCGCCGTGCAGGAACTCGAACTGCGCGTCGGCACCGATGTGATCGCATTCGTCAAAGCCACCGATGTGGCGCTGGCAAAACTGGATTAAACATTCACGACCACGAAAAAAAGCAGGGCATTCTTTAGCAATAACGGACTTCAGCAAAAAAAGCTCAGCAA
>JBEVMI010000030.1:0-7092 GCA_040508685.1 Spongiibacteraceae bacterium | reverse complement strand
ACCGGCATGCCGCCGCCGATGACTTTGCCGAGTGTGGTGATGTCCGCTTCGATGCCGTAATAACCCTGCGCGCCGGTGAGGCCGAGGCGAAAGCCGGTCATCACTTCATCGATGATAAATACCGCGCCGTATTGCGTGCATTGTTCGCGCAACGTTGCGAGAAAACCCGGCAGCGGCGGTATGCAATTCATATTGCCCGCGACCGGTTCGACGATGACGCCTGCGATCTGCTCGCCGATTTTGGCGAAGGTTTCGCGCACCTGTTCGCTGTTGTTGTAGCTGAGTGTGATGGTGTGGTCGGCGAGTGCCGCGGGTACGCCCGGCGAACTCGGCACGCCGAAGGTCAGCGCGCCGGAGCCGGCCTTGACCAGCAGCGAATCGGAATGGCCGTGATAACAGCCTTCGAATTTGATGATCTTGTCGCGGCCGGTGTAACCGCGCGCGAGACGAATTGCGCTCATCGTGGCTTCGGTGCCGGAGCTGACCATACGCACCAGATCCATGTTCGGCATGATTTCGCAGAGTTGTTGCGCGAGATCGATTTCGAGCGATGTCGGCGCGCCGAAACTCAAACCGTACTGCAACCGCTCGCGCACGGCATCGAGCACATGCGGATGCGCATGGCCGGCAATCATCGGCCCCCACGACAACACATAATCGACATAACGGTTGCCGTCGACATCGAACAGATACGGGCCCTGTGCGCGCTCGATAAATAGCGGCGTGCCGCCGACCGCCTTGAAGGCGCGTACCGGCGAATTGACGCCACCGGGAATGAATTGCTGGGCTTGCTGAAACAGATCGGCAGATCGGGACATGGGCGGAATGGCCTGCTGGATAGCTGGGAAAATCAGGCGGGAATTATCGCGAGTTAAGCCCTAAGGGGCCAGCACTACCGCCAGCGATCGGGGATGCCATGCACAGGCGCTGTCCTGGAAACGATTTTGCATTTACATTGGATACGCTATTCATCGCCCGAAAATCGGGTCGCCGATAATATTTGCCCCGGATAACAACGCAGGTTGCCGGTGGACGTCAGTCAGATCATGCACATTCACAGCGCGGAGATACAATCATGAGTCTTGCAGGAAAGGTTGCCATCGTTACGGGCGCGGCCAGCGGCATCGGCAAAGCCGTCGCGGAATTGTTTGCCAAACAGGGGGCCGCGGTGGCGATAGCGGATCTGCAGATCGAGGCGGCACAAAGGACGGCGGACGAAATCATTGCGGCGGGCGGTAAAGCCATGGCCGTGGCGATGGACGTCACCAGCGAGGATGCCGTGAATGCCGGCACCGATGCTGTGGCGGCCGCGTTTGGCAGCGTCGATATCCTGGTCTCCAACGCCGGTATCCAGATCATCAATCCGATCGAGGATTTCAGTTTCAGCGATTGGAAAAAAATGCTGGCGATTCATGTCGACGGCGCCTTCCTGACAACGAAGGCGGCACTGAAATACATGTACAAGGACGATCGCGGCGGCGTTGTGATTTATATGGGGTCGGTACATTCGCACGAAGCATCGCCGCTGAAATCCGCGTACGTGACGGCCAAGCACGGTCTGTTGGGATTGACGCGGGTGCTGGCGAAAGAGGGTGCCAAACACAATGTGCGTTCGCATCTGGTGTGCCCCGGATTCGTGCGCACGCCACTGGTCGACAAGCAGATTCCGGAGCAGGCAAAAGAATTGGGCCTGAGCGAGGAGGAGGTTATTAAGAAGGTCATGCTTGGCGAAACGGTCGATGGGGTTTTTACTACGGCCGACGATATTGCTCGCGCGTGTTTGTTTGTGGCGGAGTTTCCGACCGCGGCGCTGACCGGACAGTCGATGGTAGTCAGCCACGGCTGGTCCATGCACTAGAAAACGCCGATTAAGCTACTGCGCTCGCCTATAGGTGCCTGCTCCTGGCGGCATCTCGCATGCGGGCGGTGCTCGGAATGCTCACATACCATTGTATGCTCCGCTTCCTGTGCTCCGGCCTCATGCGACCTGCCTTCGCTCACCTAGAGGTGCCTACTCTTGGTGTTACGCTTAATCGGCGTTTTCTCGAACTGTTGTTGTGAGAGGAGCATTGAGCGATGCCGACCAAGCCCACTAGTGCGTTGAAAAAAGCGTCGACCACCAGCAAAACGAAAACACCAAAAACGGAAACGGCTGCTGCTAAAAGTCGTCGGCGGAGTTATTCGATCAAGGCGCTGGTGTTGCAGGGTGGTGGTGCGCTGGGTGCGTATCAGGCGGGTGTTTATGAGGGGCTCGCGGATAGTGGGCATCATCCGAACTGGGTCGCCGGTATTTCGATTGGTGCGTTGAATGCTGCGATCGTTGCGGGCAATGCGCCGGAGCAACGGGTCGAGAAGTTGCGCGCGTTCTGGGAGTACATCTGTCAGCAACCGTTATTGCCGCAACTGCCGTTCGCGCGTTTCGGTAAAACGGCGGAGCATTGGCCGAATGCGTTGCGCACCTGGGTGGATTCGTTAGAGGCGAGTCGTGCGATGTTCGAAGGACAGCGCGGATTTTTTACGCCGCGTTCGTGGTTCGAGCTGGCGTTTGCACAGCGTGGTCCGGATGTCGCGAGTTTTTATGACACGCGGCCGATGAAGGAGACGCTGGAAAAATTCGCGGATTTCGATCGCATCAATCAATCCGGCGAGGTGCGGGTGTCGGTGGGTGCGGTGAATGTACGCACCGGCAATTTTGCGTATTTCGACAACACCGAAATCAAACTCACGCCGGAGCATTTCATGGCGTCCGGTGCGCTGCCGCCGGGTTTTCCCGCGGTGGAAATCGACGGCGAGTTTTATTGGGATGGCGGCATCGTCAGCAATACCCCATTGCACTATGTGCTGGCAGCGGAGCCGCGCCGCGATTCGCTGGTATTCCAGGTCGACTTGTGGTCGGCGCACGGCGATATTCCGACCAATCTGCTGGAGGTCGCGACGCGGCAGAAGGAAGTGCAGTATTCGAGTCGCACGCGCCTCGTCACCAGCTGGATGCAGGAGAAGCAGGAGTTTCGCAATCTGCTGCGCGCAGTGCTCGATCAGGTGCCGCCGTCAAAACGCGACAACGAATGGTGTCGCCGCGCTGAAGAGGTCGCGTGCACCGCGCGCATCAATGTCATTCACATGATTTATCGCAACCGGCCGTTCGAGGGCGCAGCGAAGGATTTTCAGTTTGGTTTGCTGACGATGCAGGACCACTGGGCGAGCGGGCTGGAGGATATTCGCAATACCGTGGCGCATCCGGAGTGGCTGGCGATGCCGACCGCGAAACATCCGTTCGTCACGCACGATCTGCATCGGATCGGACCGGAGGAGTCTCACGTCGAGGCGAAGGGCGGCGTGACGCCGTCGATTTCCTGAATTTATCGATCGGCGAAATGGGTGGAAATTATTTATCGCGCGCCCAGAACAACCGGTCGGGCACTTTGCAGCCCATGCCGAGCTGACGCGCATGTTGCAGTGACTGCCAGGTGAACTGCTGCCCCTGTTGCAACGCCTCGAACAATTCGAAGCCGTGCGCGAGGTACGCGGTGATTGCCGCGGACAAGGTGCTGCCGGCGCCGTGAAAGGTGTCCGGCAGACAATTCCAGCTGTATTCCTTGGTCAGTCCCTTGCGCGAAAACAGGCGGTTGATCAGTTGCCCCTGCTCGCCGGCAGCGCTGGTGACGAGAAAATATTCGCCGCCGCTTTCGAACAATTCCTGGGTGGCAGCAGCGAGGCTGTCGGCGGTGCTGGTCAGTGCGTTGATGTGTTCGAGGCTGACCACTGCCACCGTGGACAACGGCATCAGTAGCACGCGAATGGCGGTATTGACGTCGCCGTCGGCGGCGCCGTGATTCAGCACCGGATCGAGCACTACCGGAATGTCGGGATAATCTTCGAGGATGGTGTGAATCGCCTCGACCTGCGCAACACTGGCGACGTCGCCGATTTTGATCGCGTGCACCGGCGTGTCTTCGAGCGCGGAGCGCACCTGCTCTATCAGCATCGCCGCACCGCCGGCCTGCCGATCCTTGTGTTGCTGGGTATCGCGGACATTCAGCGCGGTGACGGCGGAGAGACAGTGACAGCCGAGGCTGGCCGCAGTTTCGACGTCGGCAACCAGACCGGCACCGCCGCTCGGGTCGTGACTGTTGATGGTGAGAAGAACGGGGTTGCGATGCCGGCTATCCATACTGAATACCTTGAAAGACTGGGATCGTTCGAGGGAAATTCTGCGCCTTCCTGCGACCCGCGAAAACCCGCGCCGTTCAGTCACCCCGGCACGTTACCTATTCATAACTGAGCCCGGCTTCCTAGAAGGGCCTTACCACCGCCAGGATGACGATGCCGAACAGCGCGAACACTGGCAACTCGTTGAACCAGCGATAGAACACGTGGCCGCGCACATTGGCGTCGACGGCGAACCTGCGCACGAGATGGCCGCAATAGAAGTGATAGGCGACGAGCAGCGCGACCAGCGCCAGCTTGACGTGCAGCCAGCCGGCCTTCAGGTAATACTCGGGATTCGACACGATCATGGCGCCGCCGAAAAGGATCGTGAAACCCATGAAGGGTGACATGAAGCGGTAAAGTTTGCGCTCCATGATCTTGAGGTGATTGCGCGTGGACTGGTCGGTGGCCATTGCGTGGTACACGAACAGGCGCGGCAGATAAAAAATGCCGGCAAACCAGCACACCACGGCAATGATATGGAAGGCTTTCAGCCAGAGCATGGCGGTCCTTAGTGTCGAGTGCGGGAACGCGGCATTCTAGCCAGATTCTGCAGCCCGAGCTTTGTGATCGCCCGCCTGCGTTTTATGATGGACGCCTTTTCCGCGGCTCTGGCTAAGGCATTCTGTTAGGGACGGGCCAGTGCAAGACTTCACCGAGGGTTTATCGTGACTGCAACGCGCACATCTGAAACGGGCACGCGCAAGCTGAAAATCGGCATTGTCGGCGGCACCGGCTACACCGGCGTCGAACTGCTGCGCCTACTGGCCAATCACCCCAACGCGGAACTGGTCGCGATCACCTCGCGCTCGGAAGCCGGGGTGGCGGTGCAGGACATGTACCCGAACCTGCGCGGCCACGTCGATCTCACGTTCACGGTGCCCGATCCCGAAGCGCTGGCGAAACTCGACGTCGTGTTCTTCGCGACGCCCCACAACGTTGCGATGCAGACGGTGCCGGACCTGATCAGCCGCGGCGTGCGCGTGATCGACCTGTCGGCGGATTTCCGTATCCGCGATGCCGAGCTGTGGTCGAAATGGTACGGCGAGGAACACACCGCCAAGGACCTGCTCACGAAAGCCGTCTACGGCCTGCCCGAATTCAACCGCGACCAGATTCGCGACGCACAATTGCTGGCCTGCCCCGGCTGCTACCCGACCTCGGTACAGCTCGGTTTTCTGCCACTGCTGGAAAAAGGCTGGATCGATCAAAGTCGCCTGATCGCCAACTGTGCGTCGGGTGCCAGCGGCGCCGGCCGTCAGGGCAAGATCGACAACCTGTTCGGCGAGGTCAACGACAGCTTCAAGGCCTACGGCGTCCCCGGTCACCGCCATCTGCCGGAAATAGAACAAGGTCTTGTAGATATTCTCGGAAACAAGGGGGGTGGCAAGCCGGTAGCGCTGACCTTCACGCCGCATCTGTTGCCGACGATCCGCGGCATCCACGCGACGCTGTATTCGGAGCTGACCACCGATGTACCGCTGGCCGAAATCCAGAAAGCCTTCGAAGAACGTTACGCGAACGAACCCTTTGTCGACGTGCTGCCAGCCGGCAGCCACCCGCAAACCCGCAGCGTAAAAGGCGCCAACGTCTGTCGTCTCGCCGTACACCGCCCGCAGGGCCGCAACACTGTGGTCGTGCTGTCGGTGATCGACAACCTCGTGAAAGGTGCATCGGGGCAGGCGATCCAGAATATGAACATCATGTTCGGGCTGGACGAGAAGGCGGGGTTGAATGTGGTGGCGTTGCTGCCGTGAAGTTTGAGTTGAATAAAAAAGCCGGCAGAGATGCCGGTTTTTTTATGGGTGTGCCGAGTCAGATTTTTTCTTGCCGTTGTCCGATTCGATACGAATCGACAATGCCGACAATCCAGCAGATTACGATCAGATAAGAAGCGAGTGCAGCCGGGCGTCCCGGATCAGCATTGTCTGCGCGAGAGACCGCGGCGGTAATCTCGGCAATGTCCAAAGGGATCGCTCCACTTTGAATTTGATCGACAATGCCCTGTGCCAATTCGGTCGCCGCCATCAGTGTCACGTAAAGACTGACCAGCGAGATACTGGCTAATAAAAAAGCCATCGCATAACGTTTTAAAAATGCATGCCCGCAGCCGGGAAACACCAGCGCGGACAACAATGCAGCCTTCGTTGATTTTTTCATTGCGTATGGGAGCCTATCGGTAGGAGTGTCGGGTGATCGTTATCAGCGTTCGGCTCGTATCACCTCATCGCCTTTTGATGCGGAGTTCGCTTTGATTATGACCATGCAACAGATTAAAAGCGTGTGAGTTGGACAACAACGAATCACAGCAGCGCATATTCCATCACAGCAATAACAGGATGCATGCCCGTGACGCCATTTCCCAAGAAGAAACAGATCATCGGCCTGATTGTTTGGTTGGGCGTGAGTTTTATTGCCGCCGCCATCGGCAGTGCCGCCTCAATAAACGCAGGCTCGTTTTATGCGCAGTTGGTACGCCCCGATTGGGCGCCGCCCGCGAATGTATTTGGCCCGGTGTGGACACTGCTGTACCTGCTGATGGGGGTTTCAGCGTGGCTGGTCTGGCGCATCGGCGGATTTCGCGCGACCCGCAGTGCGCTCACGTTGTTTCTCGTGCAGCTTGTCGTCAATGCGCTGTGGAGTTGGCTGTTTTTTGAATGGCACCGCGGCGCTTTGGCATTCGTTGATATCGTGTTGCTGCTGGGACTCATCGTCGCGACGTTTGTGTCTTTCTGGCGTATCAAACCGCTGGCAGGTGTTTTACTGGTTCCGTATGTGTTGTGGGTCAGTTTCGCTGCGGCGTTGAATTATTCGCTGTGGATACTTAACCCTCAGATATTGGGTTGACGGCGGTTTGTTAAATTTGTGCACCTGGAGTCGGGT
>JBEVMI010000479.1:0-4756 GCA_040508685.1 Spongiibacteraceae bacterium | reverse complement strand
TTGATGATCAAACTCGGCACCGATTCCGATCCGGATTCGCTGACGCGCGGCCTGGAAGGACTGACGATTCAAAACGAGAAAGAAGACGATCGCGGGCATGCGTTCGGGCGTTGAGAAAATTTAATTTGTAGGGCGCAATAACCAAAGGGCATTGCGCCGTGTTCCAATTTCGGAGTGGCGCAATGCGCTGCTCTTATTGCGCCCTACGGCTGGGCAGCGAACCAGCTCTCTAAAATTAGACGCGCACTTAAACTATCCACGCCACGCTCGCGAAACTTTTTCCCGGCAGATTTATTCGCACGATTCTGCTCCAGCAATTCACCACGCGCCTCAAAACTGCTGAGACGCTCGTCCTGCAGTTCACACGGCAAACCAAATCGCCCATGCAATCGGTTCGCAAACTTTTTCGCGCGCGCCGACATCTCGGATTCGCTGCCGTCCATATTCAGCGGCAGGCCGATCAACAAACGCTGCGGTTTCCATTCTGCAATTAATTTTTCGATTTGCGCCCAGTCGGGAATGCCGTCGCGGGCTTTTAGGGCAGGCAGGGGTGTTGCGGTGCCGGTAATGCTCTGGCCGACAGCGACACCAATAAATGAGGTGCCGAAATCAAAAGCCACAATTGTTTCAGGGACAGGGGTTTCAGGCATGGCCGGCGCCGGGCGCCATCAACGCCATATTCACGCCGAGTTTTGCCGCCGCTGCAGTTAACCGATTTTCCACCGGCACCTTGAAAATAATGGCGCTGTCGGCCGGCAATGTCAGCCACGCATTGGCGGCAATCTCGTCTTCGAGTTGGCCGGCGCTCCAGCCGGCATAACCCAGCGCGACCAGGCTTTCTTTGGGACCGTCGGCGCGCGCCATCGCATCGAGAATGTCGCGCGACGTCGTCAGCGACACCTCTTCGGTGATGACGATGGTGGACTCCCAGTGTTGTTCGCTGGTGCGGTGCAACACAAAACCGCGATCGGTCTGCACCGGACCGCCGGCCATGACCGGATCATCCAGATGGGAGTGCGCGTTTTCGATATTGAGATGATCGAGCACTTCTCGCAGCGGCAATCCCATCGGCTGATTGATGACGATCCCCATCGCGCCCTGGTCACTGTGTTCGCAGATATAGGCCACGCTGTGCGCAAACATGCCTTCGTTCAGCGTCGGCATCGCGATCAGAAAATGATTTCGGAAGCTTTGGAAGGTCTCGTTCATGCGGGGATTATAGGCGCTTGCACACGCGCCGGGCGCGCAGCCGACAAAAGGCGCCGCCCCATCGAGCGGCGCTCACAGCTCCGAACTGAGGCGGTTTTGGTGGAAACGCCAGGTGCGGATGATTTCGAGCACATCGACCTTGCGACTGATCTCCGCCGGAAACGGCTCATACGGCGCCGCCATGTGCACGATACGAATCGCCGCTTCATCCAGAATTTTCTGGCCGGACGACTTCAGCACACGCACCTCTTTCACTTCGCCGTTGGGGTACAGGGCCACCATCAAACGCAGGTCGCCGAATATTTTCTGCTGCCGCGCCTGCTGCGGGTAATTGTGGTTGCCGACGGCTTCGATGCGCTCGCGCCAGCTATTGAGATAGGCCGCATCTTCGGCGCGTTTGGTCGCCACCGAGGTCAGGCGACGCACCCGCGGGCGGGCGGCGTAAGCCTGGCGCTGGATATCGAGTTTGGCTTCGAGGCTGGCGATTTCCTGGTCGCGCTGGAGGACGGTGACGGCGCTCGGCGACTGTTGTGACGCCGCCTGCCGCTCCGGTTCGCGTGCGCTTTTGTCATCGGCCCTGCTGCGCGTCTGGATCAACGCCATCTGCTGCTGGGTGGGCGCAGCATTCGCCGTCTGCGCCATCGGGCTGATATCGCGAATGACGTTATCGTGAAAATCGGTGGTCTTGCGCGTGGTCAGCAGCGCTTTCTTATCGAGTGTGCCGCTGCCCTCCTGATTGTGCTGGGCGAGAAAGTCTGCACGCTCCGGCGTTTTATCGCTGCGGTATTGCGCCAACGTGATTTCGAGTTTCGACGCGATCTGATTGCGGCTCTCGCGATCGAAGCTGATGCCGAGAATTAAAACCGCGTGCAGCGCCAGCGCAACCAGCACGGTGAAACCAAGCCGGTCGTGCTCGAAGCGATCCGCGCGGAGCTCAATGGTGTCAAACGAGGCACCGTCGAATGCCGCTACCGTCATACCTGCCTTTCCTTATCGTTCAATCGTCCAGCGATGCAATCCATCAGACGACCGCCGATGTCCGTGTTGTAAGCCGCGTCGATTTCGCGGGCACAGGTCGGGCTGGTGACATTGATTTCGGTGAGGTAATCGCCGATCACGTCGAGCCCGACAAACAGCAGGCCGCGCGCCTTCAGCGACGGCCCGACCTGCGCCGCGATCCAGCGATCGCGCTCGCTCAGCGGCTGCGGCCGACCGGTGCCGCCGGCGGCGAGATTGCCGCGGCTTTCACCGGCCATCGGCACCCGCGCCAGGCAGTAGGGCACCGGCTCGCCATCGATCATCAGAATGCGTTTATCGCCGTCGACAATTTGCGGCAGATATTTCTGCGCCATGATGGTGAGGCGACCGTGATGGGTCAGCATTTCCAGAATCACGTTGAGATTGGGATCGTCGCTGCGCACCCGGAAAATCGAGCTGCCGCCCATGCCGTCGAGCGGCTTGAAGATGACGTCGCCGTGGCGCGCATGAAACGCTTTCAGCAACTGCGGGTCGCGGCTGACCAGCAGCGGCGGGCAACATTGCGGAAATTGGGTCGCAAACATTTTTTCGTTGCAGTCGCGCAGGCTTTGCGGCTCGTTGACCACCAGCACACCGAGCCGTTCGGCCGCCTCCAGGATGTACGTGCTGTAAATGAATTCATTGTCGAACGGCGGGTCCTTGCGCATCAGGATCACGTCGAGATCGCCGAGCCCGGTCAGCTCCGGCTCGCCGAGATCGAACCAGTGTTGCGGATCGTGGTGCACCGTCAGCGCGCGACGACGTGCATGCGGCAGACCGTCATCGAGATACAAATCGCCCTGCTCCATATAAAAAAGCTGCCAGCCGCGTTCCTGTGCGGCCCACAACAGCGCCAGGGTTGTATCCTTTTTGTAGGCGATGGATGCAATCGGGTCCATCACCACACCGAGTCGAATCGTCATTTTGTTACCTGTGTCTGGTTAATGGCGGCGCCAACAGGAATGTTAACCGTGATATTGGCCGGCGCGTTGCCAAGCATGGTCTATAGTTGATCGGCGCGGCTGCGTCCGCGAGCCCGCCACATATCCAAACTAGATTGGCACAACCCTAGATTGGCATAACAACAGGCAGGGTACGACTTGCGGATTCTATTGCGGAGTCACTCGCGGAGTTTCTGCGAATTGACCAGCCGCGTTGGCGCGAGGCCAGCACTGTAGCAAAACCCGGAACAGAATCCGGAACCAGAGCTCGACGTCACTGCTTGCATCAATGTCACAGAGGTAACAGGTAGTCATGGAACCCAATTTTCAAGATTTGAAAGTGATGGTCATCGACGACAGCAAGACCATTCGTCGCACCGCGGAAACCCTGTTGAAAAAAGTTGGCTGCGATGTGATCACCGCCACCGATGGTTTCGATGCGCTGTCCAAAATTGCCGATTCCCGACCCGACATTATTTTTGTCGACATCATGATGCCGCGCCTCGATGGTTATCAGACCTGTGCGCTGATCAAAAACAACAGCGAATTCAAATCGACGCCGGTCATCATGCTGTCGAGCAAGGACGGTCTGTTCGACAAAGCCAAGGGCCGCATCGTCGGCTCCGATCAGTATCTCACCAAGCCGTTCAGCAAAAACGAACTGCTCGGTGCGATCGAGGCCCATGTGGGCCAGACCCATTGATCGAGCCAGACATTGAGCCAATGGCTTTTGGATTGAAAGTTATGGATCAACAATAACGGTTAATGGAAATTGTTGATCCCCGACACAACTAGCCCGGAACACCGTGGAGGAAATATGGCAAGGGTACTGATCGTCGATGACTCGCCGACCGAAACCTATAAAATCAGCTCGATTCTGAGTAAGCACGGCTACGATGTGATTACCGCGGAAAACGGCGAGCAAGGCGTCGATGTCGCCCGCAAGGAGCTGCCGGATGTAGTGCTGATGGATATCGTCATGCCCGGTCTCAACGGTTTCCAGGCCACGCGCCAGCTCAGCCGCGAACCCAGTACCAGCCATATTCCCGTCATCATCGTCACCACCAAGGATCAGGATACGGACCGGGTGTGGGGCCAGCGCCAGGGTGCGAAGGGTTATCTGACCAAACCGGTCGATGGCAAGATGCTCGTGCAGATGATTGAAGGTGTTCTCAAGAACTGAGCGCGACCCCATTACCACCCCCGACTACCGATTACCCAATGGATTGCAGGATCAGCACAGCGAGGCAGGGTAGCAAGTGACCACGAACAATCTGGCGAACCAACCGGTTGACCCATTCGCAGCGCTGGTCGATCTGGCGCAGCGCAGCATGCGATTCGCCCAGGGCCTGCCCGCGCAGGTCGATATCAAACCGCACTGGACCGGCGTCGGATTCACGCTCGGTGGCCGCCGCCTGGTGGCGCCGATGTCGGAAGTTGCCGAAATGCTGAGCGTGCCCAACACCACGCGCCTGCCGGGTGTAAAACCCTGGGTACGCGGCGTCGCCAACGTGCGCGGCCGTCTGCTGCCCCTGTTCGATCTCGAAGTCTTTTTCGGCGGCCAGCTGGCCGGCAATCGCAAACGTCAG
>JBEVMI010000345.1:0-6316 GCA_040508685.1 Spongiibacteraceae bacterium | reverse complement strand
ACCGCCGCGCAGACAAAATAAGCACGCCCGCGCAGCCAGCCCCAGCGCCGCTCCACCAGCGCCACCGGTTGCGGCGAACGGATGCCGGCAATTTCGAGCAAATGCGCAAACTGCCATGAATGCGCGGCGCGGGTCGGCCGCCAGCAACGGCTCAGCGCATGCCGCCAGCTTTTGATGTTGTAGCGTTTGATCACGACTGCGGCATCGTCGATAACGGTACGTACCACGGTAGCGGTATTGCCGGCTTTCAATACCTGCACTTGCGATCCGGCCAGCATGGCTTCCGGGTCACTACAGAAATGTTCCAGTCCGGCACCCCATTGGCTGCGACGGGCGGCGCAGACCCGGAAAAAATCCCGCGCGAAAATAGTCAGCGAACAATCGCGCCGGGATTTTTGCAGATAGTCGCGATAGCGGACGCGCCACGCCTTCGCCAGCGCCGAACGATAGATACGGCGCGCCGCAACGGAATCGTTCCAGCCGCGCTGGCGCAAATAGTCGATCAGTAATTCGTCCATCAGATAACGGTCGGCGGGCGCCAATTGTGCGGCGAGTGCAGCGATATTGGTCAGGCTCGCGCGCTGGTCGAGCGGTGTGGACTGTGCCGTTACGGTACCCAGGTCCAGCAGCCATAACGTGTCGTCGCGCAGCAGAAAATTGCCGAGGTGGATATCGGTCTGGCAACCGCCAGCGCCGTGCAGCCGACCGAGCGCGCCGAGCAACTCGCGCAGCCAATGCCGCTTTTCGGGCTCGCTGAACGTCGGCCACAGCTGGGCCAATTCCGGCGCCGCGTCGACCCAGGCATAGACCAGGCCTTTATAGGTACCGTCCGGCGTGCTGATTTCTTCGAGAATTTCCGGTGCGGGCAATTTCGCGGCCTGCACCGCGGCGAGTCCAACACGCTCGCGCTGCAGATGGCGGCGTCCATGGGCATCGGCGGCAAACCACTTGATGGCGACGGTGCGATCGCCAAGCTCGGCCCGCAACACCAGCCGCTTGCGCGGCAGCAACCGCAGCACAGCCAGTGCCTGTACCGAATCCGGTCCGCCCTGGCGCCGCACGCTGATTGCAGCGGGAACGGCAAGCTCGCGCTCGCCGCGCGCGAAGGCACGCATCAGACTGTCAGGGGAAACATTCATTAATAAGGAGGGGCCGACCGGGAAAGCCGGCTATTGTGGGCAGCGCCCTTCGCGGGCGCAATATCTGTGAACCGGCCGCTGGATCAAAAGCCTTTCGGCAACGCGCGCCGACTACCGCCATGACGCAGCAGAAGTGCCACCAGTTTCCCTATCGTCTTGGGCTTCAGCGCGAGTAGAGGGGCCGCCGCAAATGCGTGCTTCCACGCCTGTAACGCCAGCGCCGAATCACCGGCACGAACCCCATTGCGGAATAACGACAGCGCGCTGCGCGCAGTAAATTCTCGGCGATAACGCTGCAGTTCTGCCGGTAACTCCGGGTTGTCGAACAACACCGCCGGCAAACGCAACTTGGCGCGCTGCGCGGTAATCACGTTGTGACGCATGCTGTCGTCGTGTTTGTAAATACGCGCCAGCGGGGTGTCGATCGCAACACAGTTGTGGCGCGCGAGAATCAGTGCAAACACGGGAATGTCTTCGCCGTGGCGCAACGATTCGTCATAGGCATTGGCGAGCACGACATCTCGCCGCATCGCCACCGCGCCGTTGCTGATGGCAATTTTTTTGCGCAAAAAATCAAGGAAACAATCTTCCTTCGAGACTGGCAGCGGCGGCTGTGTGTGTAGTTTCTCGCGCCCGGATGGATGCAACGACAGATGTCCGCCGATGATCAGTGCCGGATTGTCCGCCGCCGGGGCGGCACGCAACTGCTCCAGCGCATCGGGCAACAGCTCGTCATCGGCATCCAGATAAATCAGATAGTCGCCGGTCGCGAGCTGCGCACCGCGATTGCGCACCGCCGACAGCCCCGCGTTGGCCTGGTGGACAATCCGCAGCGGCTGTCCGGCAAATGTTGTCGCGCAGCGCTCAAGGACATCGTGGCTGTTGTCGCTGGAGCCATCATTGATGACCAGCACCTCGTAGTCGTCACCACGCTGCGCGAGGGCGGAATGGATAGCGCGTTCGACCACGCGAGCGTAGTTGTAACAGGGGATAACGACGCTGAAACGCACGCGGGGAAGAGCGACATTCATCTGCTAAGCCCATTAATTATTGTTAGATCAAAGATTTCCAGTCACGAACACGCTGAATCCCTGCTGCGCCGCAGTTTTGGGCGAACGGCGCGAATTGATAATACCTGCAGGCGGGATAGCCTGCCAGCAAATCATTAACAAGTGTTTACAGAGGGAAAACTGGTTCGCGCCCGAAGTCGCGGCGATAGATTTTGGCGGCCCGCATACGCACTGCCCGCCACAAACCGGAATCGGCGCGCAGCGTCTGATTCAGCGGCAGCCCGCTGTAGACCCGAATAAACCGCAGCACATCGCGCTGCGTCAGGCCGATTTCGAGCGCCGAGTAGTAGAGCGCGCCGAGATCCTTGACCAGCCAGCGTCGCGGCACCCGGCGCCGGATCTGAGCGCGATGCAGGTCCATCACATACAGTTTTTTCGCGCGGATGTTGGCCGCGGTTACCGGCTCGCGTACGTCGAGCAGCAGGTGGCAGAGATAGTAGTCGCGGTGATTCATGCCCTGGTCGTGCAGCGTGCGCGATAACGTTGCAACCTTCCCGATCAACACTCTTTTCTGCGTGTATCCCGGCGGCTGTTGTGGCCAGCGCGCACAAAAATCCTCCAGGCTTTCCACCTGCTGCAGCTCGTCGGTGACCAAAAATGACAGCTGCCGCGCGGGATTGCGGCCACGTTTACCGTAACCGGCGACGCTCAGCGTATCGACACCGACTTTTTCGAGGCAGCGGATGGCGGCGTATTCATTGCTGGCGCCGATCACCGGCAGCCGCAGGTGCAGCAGGTTCTTGAAAATCTCCAGCCAGCCGACACCCTGATGCAATTTCAGGAAATAGCCGCGCTCCGCCAGCTGAAACCGCAGCGTGCGGCGGTTTTCCTTGTCGCGAAAGATTTCGCCCTGCTGCGCCCGCGCCTTCGCAAACGGATCGTCGCCCCAGGCGCGTTCGATATCCCTGCGTAAATAGATGTCGCCGCGTTTACTCATGCCTGTGGTGCCTCGATCGCAGCACGCGCGGTCTGTGCGAATTGTTCGATGGCTTCGGCGGCGCGTTGCGGCATCGAAAACACATCGGCCGTGGCGACGAATTCGCGGGCACGCCGACGCCACAGGCCCGGATCTTTTGTCAACACCTTTTCCAGTGCCGCCGCCATCAACGCCGGCGTAACCGGATCGGACAACACCTCACCCATCTGCCAGTCTTCGATATAGAACGCATAACCGCAGACATCGGTGGCGATCACCGGCAACCCGGCGACCAAACCTTCCAGCAACGCGGTGCCGGTATTTTCGCTATAGGCCGGATGCAACAGCGCGTCGGCGGCCCACAACAATTGCGACACATCGTCGCGGCCACCGAGAATTTCGACCTGGTCGGCAACGCCGAGGGTCATGGCCAGTTGGCGAAACGTCGCCTCCTTGTCTTGCCCGGCAACCCACAACCGGCAGCGTTGCCGCAGCGCTTCCGGCAGAGCAGCCAGACCGCGAATCGAACGGTCGAGGCCCTTGCGCCGGAAGTCGGAGCCGACCATCAGCAACAGATAGTCGTCGTCCTTGATTCCGTAACGCTGGCGCAAGGCGACACGCTGCCCGATGTAATCGTCCGGCATCACCCGCTCGCGGCGAATCCCCGGCGGCAGCAGGTGCAGCCGCTCCGACTGCGTCTGCCAGTAACGCTGATAGACCGCGATCTGCGGCTGCGAAATCATCAGCACCTGGGTGTGGCTGTCACTGCCGAACACCGCCCGTTCCATGCCCAGGTAATGGCGGCTGCGTGGCATCAGCCGATAAAACACATTGCGCTCTTCGAACGCCTTTTGCGCAAAACAGACATCGGCGGCGTAGTACACATCGAGACCCGGCATCTTGTTGAAGCCGACCACCAACTGCGCCGGCCGCTCCCGCAATGTCGCCAGCAGGCGCTCGGCAAAACTCGCGTTGCGCGCATGATTGCTCCAGCCGCTTACCCCCAGCTCGATCACCGCCACGTCATCTGGTTTTTCACCCTGCCAGCTGCCGGTGTAAATCGTCACCGCGTGGCCGCGCGCGACGCAGGTGCGCGCAATCGCGAGCATGTCGCGCTCGAGTCCGCCGTAGGGGAAATAATGAAAAAGGGCAAAAGCCAACTGCATAAACGGATATCAACTCTCAGCGAAACTTATTCCGGAAACCATCTCATTCCGGAAACTATCTCAGAACTTATGCCCGCACTTATGTCAGCGGAACGGCCAACACGGCGCTCAGTTCCTGCCAGACCACAGCCGGTGTCAGCGCCGCCATGGCCTGCGGTGTGATCGCAGCATCGGCAACCGGTGGCAGACTCGACGCCGTCAAATGAATTTGATTGGCGCCATAAGCACCGACCAGTGCCGGCCGCGTCGGGCCATACAACGACAGCGCAGGGATATTCAACGCCGCGGCGAGATGGCCGAGGCCGGTATCCACTGCGACCACCGCGGCACTGCTGGCCAACTCGCTCGCCAATGCGCGCAGATTAAGTCGCGGCAACACGACCGCGCCAGATGCGACGCTGGCAATACGTTCGGCGCGCTCCCGCTCCTCGACATTGCCCCACGGCAGCGTCACCGCATAACCCGCGTCGACGACCTGTTTGCACAGGGCTTGCCAATACGGTTCGGGCCAGAGTTTGGTCGGCCACGTCGTGCCATGCAAAAACATTACCCGACGCTGCGGCGCGCTGGTCGGGGCGAACTGTCCACGCGTCAGGCCGTAGTCGCCAGTCCCGGAAGGTTTGTCATAGCCGAGCGCCAGCGCAAACAAATGGCGGATACGCTCGACCGCGTGCTGTTCGCGCGATACGGCGAAACGTCGATCGTAAGCCAGCGAAGCCAGTGGCTCGCGAATGGAGTGGCGATCATATCCCGCACGTGGGGCTGACACCTGGCGTGTGAGCCAGGCGCTTTTCATCAACCCTTGCGCGTCGATGACCAGATCGTACCGCGCCGCTCGCAGCGCAGTTGTAAACCGCGTCCATTCACCGCTGCGCAGGGTTTGCCAGAGCTGTTTGCGCCAGCGCCGGATCGCCACCGGAATCACCCGATCGACTGCGGGATGCCAGCCGGGAATTTCGGCAAAAGCCTCTTCAACCACCCAGTCGAAGCGGATGCCGGGCACTGCCCGCATGGCGTCGGTCAGCGCCGGCAGCGTGTGCACGACGTCGCCCAGCGAGGAGGTTTTGACGACCAGCACACGCATGTTCGAGTCAAACCAACTGCACAGGCGCGGAATATTGGGCCAGTAATGTATCGGCGGTCAGCAGGGTGATGCCCTCAGTCAGCGCCTGTGCCACAAGTAGCCGATCGAACGGATCCTTGTGCAGTAGCGGTAATTGCTCAACGGCGACGGCGTGCTCGCTCGTAATCGCCAGCTCGACATACCCATTGTCGAGCAGGCCACGGCGCAACAGATGGGGATCCGCCCGAAAATCGTCGCGGCCAAGACGATGTTTTATTGCAACCTCCCAGATACTGGCGGCGCTGAACCACAGCTCATGGGCTTCGTCCTCCATCAGTGTGCGTGCTTTGACCGGCAACTTTTGCGGCTCGCGCGCAGCCCACAACAGAAGATGGGTATCCAGCAACAGGATCACTCCCCGCCCTCGAACAACTGCCGGATCTCGCTCTCCGCGATCCGGTCGAAATCATCCGGAACCTTGAAATCCGCATCCTTCAGAAACCCAAACCGGCACGGCTTCCTGTTCACGGGGGTATCCAGCGCGACGACTTTCACCATCGGTTTGCCGGCCTTCGCAATCACGAAGGGCTCGCCTTTCGCAGCCCGATCGACCAGCCGCGACAGATGGGTTTTGGCATCGTGGATGTTGACGGTTTCCATGGGAGTCTCGCCCGAAATCGAACTAAGTCCAGTTAGTTTAGTTTTAGATGTTGCGGATCGGCAATCAATTCATCGAGGGCTTGCAGCACCATCGGCGGATAGAGCGTTTCCAGGCATTTGAGGTGGCCGAGGGGGCACTCGCGCTGAAAACAGGGACCGCAATCCACGGGTATCTGCAGCACGCGGACCTGCTCGGCGAGCGGCGGCGTAAAGCCGGGCGAAGTCGAGCCGTAAACCACAACCAGCGGACGCCGGATCGCGGCGGCAATATGCATCAGCCCCGAATCGTTACTGACCACGGC
>JBEVMI010000429.1:0-15422 GCA_040508685.1 Spongiibacteraceae bacterium | reverse complement strand
CATGACCAAACGTTTCAGCTTTGAATTTTTCCCGCCAAAAACCGACGTCGGCCGCGACAATTTGCGCACGACGCGCAAACGTCTCAACGCCCTTGGTCCCGACTTTTTTTCGGTGACTTACGGCGCCGGTGGTTCGACGCGCGACAACACCCGCGACACCATTCTCGCCATGCGCAGCGAGGGTATTGCCGTCGCACCACACTTGTCGTTCGGCTCGGACGAAGAAGAAACCATTAAACAATTGCTGCAGGACTATAAGTCTGCCGGCGTCGATCGTATCGTCGCGCTGCGCGGCGATGTGCCGTCGGGCATGGGCGCAGCGCGGCTGGTCTACGCCAGCGAACTGGTTGAATTTATTCGCCGCCATTTCGGCGATACCTTTCATATCGAAGTTGCGGCTTATCCGGAAATTCATCCCGATGCCGGTAGCTACGATCAGGATATTTATTTCCTGAAACAGAAATTCGATGCCGGTGCCGACAGCGCGCTGACACAGTATTTCTATAATCCGGAAGCGTATTTTTATTTTGTCGAACGCTGCCGCGCACATGGCATCGATCAGCCGATCGTGCCCGGCCTGATGCCGATCACCAATTACACGAATCTGGCGCGCTTCTCGCGCAACTGCGGCGCCGATATTCCGCGCTGGATTGCCAAACGTTTGGAGTCGTACGGTGACGACAGCGAGAGCGTCGCCAAATTCGGCATCGAAGTGGTCACCAAAGTCGGCGAAAAGTTGCTCGCCAGCGGAGCGCCAGGCCTGCATTTCTATACGATGAATCAGGTCGAACCGACGCATACTATCTGGAATAATCTGCGCCTGTCCGATCAGCGCTAACTATCCCGGTGCGACCGCACCGTCCGCCGCGGCCCATTCTCGGAGCGTTTATCGATGCAGAAAATTTTGGCCGCGACCGCAGCGATGACAATTGCCGTGATGCTGACATCCTGCGCGATGCCACCGCCCGCATCGACACCTGCGCCCGCTCCGCAAACTCCGGCCGCCCCACCGCCGGCCACCACAGTCATCCCGTCACCCGATCTCGACCAGATGGATATCGAAACCGCGACGGCGCTGATCAAAACCAAACTGCGCGCCAACAGCGAGTACCTGTTCTGCGATCAGCGCGGTTATCTCGACTGCTATCGCATCAGTCATGCGCAATGCCTCAGCGAAGTCGCTGCGGTGAAAAATTCGTGCATCGACAAGGCGGACATCAAATTCCCCGCCATCCAGACCAAGCCGGAACTGGAATCATACAGCGGCGATGTCTCTGCGTGCCTGGCGATTCAGCACGCGCTGCTGCATCGCGAAAGAATGCAGGAACTTTCATCGTGTATAAAAGCCATTAAATTCGACCCGCAACAGCGGGATCAAAGCCTGTTCAAGTAAATTTTAAAAAAGTAGACGATGCGCAACCCGCGAATATTCACACCACAGGTACTTGCCAGCGACGTTACGCTGACGCTCGACGAGCAGGCGTCACATCATTTGTCGCGCGTGCTGCGTTTTCAAACCGGTTATACCCTGACGTTATTTAATGGCGACGGCAGCGAATATCCAGCGACGATAACGGCCGTCGACAAACGCAGCGTCACGGTGGCGATTGCCGGGAAGGTTGCGACCGACCGCGAGTCGCCGTTTGCGATACATCTCGGCATCGCCATTTCCAAAGGTGACCGCATGGACCTGGTCGTGCAAAAAGCGGTGGAACTCGGTGTTGCTTCGATTACGCCACTGCTTAGCGAACGCGTTGAAGTGCGCTTGCACGGCGAACGTGCGGAGAAAAAAATTCAGCACTGGCAAGGTATTGTTATAGCGGCATGCGAGCAGTGCGCACGCAATCGTGTGCCGCAATTAAATCCGATTGCTGCGCTGCACGACTGGATTGCCGATGTGCAGGCCGAACGCAAATTCGTTTTGCATCACCGCAGCGCCATCCAGCTCGGTACAGTCGCAACGGCTCCGACCAGCGCAGCGCTGTTGATCGGCCCCGAAGGCGGACTCAGCGACAGCGAAATCAGCGCCGCCGAACGCGCCGACTTCTCGCCGCTGCGCCTTGGCCCGCGCGTGCTGCGCACCGAGACCGCACCGCTTGCCGCGATCACCGTTTTGCAATACGCCTTTGGCGATTTGAATCGCTGACCGATCCCCTACAAAACCGACTCCAGATAAAAGCCGCCAACGATCGTCATGCGCAACGAAAGTACGGCGGCTTTTTATTTGCAGCTGCGTTTTATTTCTTGCGATTCGCCTTGTCCATGAACGCCTTGATCTTGGCGTGATGTTCGTCGGAGTTGATCAGCAGGCTGTTGGCAACACGATCGAAGTTGCGCGCGGTGACGCGATCCGACGACGCCGCAGCATCGATTGCCATTTTGGCGAGGCCGAGCGCTTCGCGCGACAGCGACGCCAGGCTACGCGCAAACTTCTGCACATCTTCGGCAAAGGTTTCGTCCGGATAAATTTCGTGGACGAGGCCCATGATCATCGCCTTCTGTGCGTCGGCAGCCTGCGGCGCCATCGCGATCCAGCGCGCCCAGTGCGGGCCGACGAGACGCGTGACGCGCGACACACCCCCCGAACCGGCGATGACGGCGAGGTTGATGATTTCCGGCAGTGCGTAAGTCGCACGCGCGGCGGCGAGGCGGAAATCGCACGATGCCGACAACTCAACACCGACGCCGAAACACGGACCCTGCGCGGCGTGGATCACCGGCTTTTCGATCGCTTCGAGTTCGTCGAAGAGCAAATGCAGACGGCGATATTCGCGGCGCAAATTGATGCCCGAATGGGTTTGATGCGAAGCGCCATCTTCAAGACGGCCGATGTCGATACCGGCAGTGAAAAAGCGACCTTCCGCAGTGAACACAAGCACGCGATGTTCGTCTTTTTCGGCAAACTCGGTAACAGTCGCACGCATCACGTCGAGCATTTCCGGGCTGACCGCATTCATTTTTTCATCGCGCGTAAACGTCAGCGTGATCACGCCGTCGCTGTCGACGCGGCGAATTTGCGGATGTTGTTGTGCACTCATGAGCACTCTCTTTTTTTGATTAATTCTTGCAACCTAGAAACAAAAAAGGCGAGCAACAGGAAAATCTGTCACGCGCTTTCAAATGCCTACTCGCTTGAGAACCGTCGCGAGCGAAAGCAGGTCGCATGCGGCCGGAGCGCAGGAAGCGGAGCATACAAATAGTATGTGAGCATTCCGAGCACCGCCCGCGTGCGAGATGCCGAGCGCAGCAGGTTCCCTTAGATCCGTTCGATGATGAGGGCTGGGGCCATCCCCCCGGCCGCACACATGGTGATGAGGGCGGTATTTTTATCGCTGCGCTCAAGCTCGTCGAGTGCAGTACCGATCAGCATCGAACCGGTTGCACCGATCGGATGACCGAGTGCAATTGCGCCGCCGTTGACGTTGACCTTGGCCGGATCGACACCCAGGTCTTTCATGAACTTCAGCACGACGACTGCGAACGCTTCGTTGACTTCGAACAGGTCGATGTCATTGACGGTCATGCCGGCGCGTTTCAGCGCTTTCAATGCCGCCGGGCCGGGCTGGTTGAGGATGTGTGCCGGGCTGCCGCCGGAGTTGGCGGTCATGACGATGCGCGCGCGCGGTTTGAAACCATGCGCCTTGGCGTATTCCGGCGAGGCCAGCACCAGCGCGCCGGCGCCGTCGACCACACCCGACGAGTTGCCGGCGTGGTGAATATTTTCGAACTGGAAGCCCGGCCATTTTTTCTCGACCAGCTGGCCGTAGGTGGTGCCGGTTTCGTCGACCGGTACATTCATCAGATTGCCGAAGGGAGCTTTCAAACCGGAAATGCTTTCCAGCGTGGTTTCCGGACGCGGATATTCTTCGCGATCCAGCGCCAGGGTGCCGTCTTCGCGGTAGACCGGGATCAGGCTCTTTTTGAAGTGACCGTTCTTGATCGCGAAATCGGCGCGGCGCTGGCTTTCCAGACCGAACTTGTCGACGTCGAGACGGCTGAAACCTTCTTCTTTCGCGATGATGTCGGCGCTGAGTCCGACGTTGGCCATCGGGTGCAATTCGCGCAGGTGCAGGTTGCCGGAGTCGAGGTGCGCCATCGGGCCGAGGCTGGCGGTATAGGACATCATTTCGACGCCACCGGCGACGATCAGATCTTCAAAGCCGGAGATGATGCTGGTCGCGGCCATGTTGACCGAGGTAATGCCGGAGCCGCAGAAACGGTCCAGCGTCACGCCGCTGGCGTTGACGTGATAACCGGCGTCGAGCGCCGCGCTGCGGGCAATACACGCGCCCTGCCATTTGACCTGGGTCGAGCAGCCCATGATGACGTCGTCGATTTCGGCGGTGTCGAGGCTGTTGCGATCGGCGATGGCGCGCAGCACCTGGCTCAGCAGACGCTGCGGGTGCATGCCGCTGTAGGCGCCTTTTCCGGGTTTGCCGATGGCGCGCGGGGTGCGCACGGCGTCGATGATCCAGGCTTCTTTCATGGGTAATGACCTCGATGGGGAGGGCGGCAGGGGCCGCGATATAAACAGATTAATAATTTGGGGAGATGGATTTTGCGCCATTGCAGCGGCAAAGAGAACCCGCATTTAATCCCGGCCAGCCATGAAACGGCCTCAGACACGCGCGCCCGGATCTACCCATTTCCGGGTTTCGCGAGTTTCGGAACAAGGGAGAGGAGACCGGGCAAGCGCGCGGGCCTGCCCTTACATTTCAGATCAAGCCGCGCTGCTCTGACTTTGAGTTTGCGCCAGACTGATGCCGAGGCCGCTGAAATACGCCTGCTGCAATTCGTCGTGCGCCTGCGCAAAACCGACCTGAAGCTGGTCGATAAATTGTTGCAGGTCGTTCTGTTTGAGTTTTTCGATCTGCGCGTGATCGAGCTGACGTTTGATGCGATGAATCACCAGCTGCACTTTTTCGTGGTGCGGCAGATTTTCCACGGCGCTCTCTACCGCATTGATACTGAACAACAGCGACCGTGGAAATACTTCCGACTGGAACAGGAAACGCAGTACTTCGGTACGCTGCACGCGAATCTGTTTTTCCCGGCGATACATCTGATAACCGGTCAGCGAACGCAGCACGCTCATCCATTGCAGGTTGTCGTAGGTCTGTTTTGCGACCGTCGCATCCGGCAATAGATTCGCCGAGCGGATATCGACGATGCGGCTGGTCATGTCCGCACGTTCGAGATAACGGCCTATGCGCAAGAACAGATAACCCGCGTCGTGATTCATCGTGCCCGACAACATGCCGGTGGTGGTCTGGCACTGGCGGATCACTTCTTCGAGAAAGCCGAAACGACCGCGTTTGTTGATCGCCTGCGGCGCCTGCTCCTTCGCGTTCAGGTAGGCGGCGTTGATCTGCTCCCACACTTCGCGCGGAATCACGTCGCGAATCGTGCGCGCATTTTCGCGCGCGGCGGCCAGACAATTCAGAATCGACACCGGCGCCTCGCCGTCGCTGATCAGAAACTTCAGCACCGACCGTTCGTCCATGTCCTTGCCGCTGTAGACCGATTCGGCGCCGGTGATCGCGATCAGCTGGCCCCAGATCGGCGAAATGTCCTTC
The DNA here is from genome assembly GCA_040508685.1 of Spongiibacteraceae bacterium. Taxonomy (GTDB): domain Bacteria; phylum Pseudomonadota; class Gammaproteobacteria; order Pseudomonadales; family CAMLJR01; genus CAMLJR01. Next base: position 9,846 of record JBEVMI010000429.1, on the reverse strand, counting down.
GGTAAGTCCAGCGTCAGGCTGGCGTTGACGCTGATCAGCCGCGCCAGATCCTCGGCACGCTCGATGTAACGCGCCATCCAGTAAATATTTTCCGCTACACGTGCCAACATGTCAGACGCCCTCGTCAATGATCCAGGTATCTTTCGAACCACCGCCCTGCGATGAATTCACCACCAGCGAGCCGCGCCGCAATGCCACCCGCGTGAGGCCGCCAGTCGTTACATAAATCTGGTCGCTGGACAGGATGAACGGACGCATGTCGACGTGGCGCGGTTCGATCTTGCCGTCGATCAGCGTCGGCACCGTCGACAAATTCAGCGTCGGCTGCGCGATGTAATTGCGCGGATCTTCCTTAATCAGAATCGCGAATTTTTCGCGCTCGGCCTTGGTGCTGTGCGGGCCGACCAGCATGCCGTAGCCGCCGGACTCGTTCGCCGGCTTCACCACCAGGTCTTCGAGATGTTCGAGCACGTATTTGCACTCGTCATCCTTCATGCACAGATAGGTCGGCACGTTGGGAACGATCGCTTCTTCACCAAGGTAATACTTGATCATGTCCGGCACGAAGGCGTACACAACCTTGTCGTCCGCAACCCCGGCACCGGGCGCATTCGCGAGCGCGACATTGCCTTTCAGCCACGCGCGCATCAGGCCCGGCACACCGAGCGTGCTGTCTTTGTTGAACACTTCGGGATCGAGGAACAAATCGTCGACGCGGCGATAAATGACATCGACGCGTTCCAGCCCGGTGATGGTTTTCATGTAGACGCAATCGTCGTCGGCGACGACCAGATCGCGGCCTTCGACCAGCTCGCAACCCATCTGCTGGGCGAGGTAGGCGTGTTCGAAATAGGCTGAGTTGTAGATGCCCGGTGTCAGGATCACGACCTGCGGATAATCGGCGGGACGCGGCGACAGCGCGGCGAGCATGTCGAATAACTGCGACGGGTAGTCGTCGACCGGCATGATCGAATAGTCGCCGAACAGATCGGCGAATACGCGTTTGATGACCTGCCGGTTTTCGAGCAGATAGGAAACGCCGGACGGTACGCGCAAATTGTCTTCAAGCACGTAAACCTGGCCGTCGCTGTGGCGCACCAGATCCGAACCGCAGATATGCGCCCACACGCCGAAGCGCGGGCTGACCCCGACGCATTGCTTGCGGAAGTTTTTCGATTTCTTCAGCAGGTCGCCGGGAAAAACCTTGTCCTTCACGATTTTCTGATCGTGATAGATGTCGTCGATAAACATATTCAGCGCTTTCACGCGCTGCTTGAGGCCGGCGTCGATGACATCCCATTCTTTCTTGGGCATGACGCGCGGCAGAATGTCGAACGGCCACTGGCGGTCGATCGAACCGCCGGTCTCGTTGTACACGGTGAAGGTGATGCCCATTTCCTTGATCGCGAGATCGGCGCTGGCTTGCAGGCTCTGCAACTCCTTGTCGCCGAGGGCGGCGATGTAATTCGCCAGCGCCTTCGCGACCGCGCGCGGTTTGCCGTTGTCGTCGATCATCTCGTCGAACAGACCCGCGTTCTCGTACTGCTTCCAGTTCACACCCATTAACAGACTCCCCGGCAGAGGTTGGTTCATCGTTATCCTCTCCGCTGTTGTTGCACTTGTAGTTTCAATATCGACCGCGGCTACCGCCGTTGCCGGCGCTGATTCCGGGGGCGAAAGCAGGTCGACGCCATTCAATTCGTCAATTGCTCCACCGTTACTCCGACGGCCAGTTGATGCTGCCCACCGCCGAAACACACCCCTTTGACAGGTGGTGTGTCACTGTAATCGCGTCCGATTGCGACCACGATATGTTCGTCGCCAACCACCAGGTCATTGGTCGGATCGAGCTGCACCCAATCGTGTTCCACGCCCGCCCACACCGCAAACCACGCGTGCGAAGCGTCGGCGCCAATCCGTTTGCTTTCCCCCGGGCGGGGATACGTCAACAGATAGCCGCTGACATAGGCAGCGGCGAGGCCAATGCCGCGCAGGCAGGACACGGCAAAATGTGCAAAGTCCTGGCAGACGCCGGCGCGGTGTTCCCACACCTCGGCCAGCGGCGTGTCGACATCGGTAGCGCCGGGCAGGTACTGGAAATCGGTGTGAATCTGCGCGTTGAAAGCCAGCAGCGCTTCGCCCAGCGGACGCCCGGGTGTGAACACCTGGCGCGCGTAATCGCTGTACTCGTCGGCGAGCGGAATCATCGACGTTGGATAGACGAAATCCCACGCGGCGGGGTCGCCTTCGGCGCCGGCGACACCCTGCGGACGGTACGACTCCCACGGCTCGCTCAGCAGTCCGATGTCGGGCGCGGCACAACACTCGACCACTGCCTGGCTTTGAATCCGCAGCTCGCTGTGACCTTTGTGAATTTCGAAGTAGTGCTGAACGTTGCCGAAGGCGTCGAGCGATTCGTGCAGGAAACGTGGCTTCGGAAATACATTGATGTGGTGCTCGCGCAAATCCTGGGTCGGCAGCGGTCGCGGTGTCAGCCATGCCAGGCTGTAGCCGAGCGAAGCGGCGCCCTGATAACGGTAGGTGGTTTCGTGGCGCACGCTGAGACGGCGTCGCGGCAGGGCGACCGGTGCGGCGACGGCGGTCTCCTGAGAGACTCCGCTGTCCGGCATTTTTTCTGACTCTGACATCGTCTTACTCCGCAGTCGCGCGATCGCGACGCTTTTCCCGGCTTATCTCTCGGTTTCTGCACTCTCGATCGATGAAGACCGCCTCACCGCGCGAATTGCGTGATGGGTTGGGTGTGCCGGAAATACTGATGATCAAGGTCGGTTCCCAGTTGTCGCAACCGCCCGCTCAATTCGCCGAGGAAGCGGGCAAGCATACCGCGCGAATTGTCGGCGCCGGCCCATTCGCGAGCCTCTGCCAGTTTCAGTTGCGTGAGTACGCCGAGCAGGATTTTTTCTGCATCGGTGAGGCCGAACTGCGGGCTTCGGTTCAAGAAGTGCAAAAGTGATTCCAACTCCTGCAATTGATGGATCAACGAGCGCGGATTGGTGATATCCAGCAGCAGGTGATGCCATACGGTCAGGTAGTTGAGCTCCATGCCGTAGCGACGGCGGTGACTGACGGTGCAGCCGTGCGCGTCGAGCAGGGTTTCCAGCACCATCGCCTCGTCGCCCTCGTGCAACTGCCGGCACAACGCAACGATCGTCAGCGCCATGTTTTGCACACGTTCGAGACGACGCCCAATTTGGAGCCAGAGTCCGCCCTGCGTCAGGGCAAGACTTTCCTGACTCGCCCCCCAAAATGCCAGCATCGCATTGAGCAGGGGTTGCACCAGTTGATCCAGACCGACCACCTCGCGATTGCGTTCCGCGTAGGTGACGAGCTCTTCCAATTCTTCGATCACACGCCAGCTGTCGGCCGGCCACAGGTCGCGCACCGTGTAGACCGCCTCGATCGCGCGGTGCAGGTTCCAGGCGAGACTGCCGCTGGTGCCGATCAGCATGGCCTGGCGCAGCGTATCCGGCGCCGGTGTCGCCGGCAGCGCGCCGGGCAGGTACAACTGCAATACCGGCAGCCATTGATTAAGCACGCGCGCGTCCTGCTCGAAGCCGTAATCCATCCAGGTGTCGTAACGCGTCTGATAAGCCGTGGCGGCGCGCAGCAGTGATTCGCTGCGCTCCAGATAACTCGCCGCCCAGTAGAGGTTTTCGGCCGCGCGACTGGTCAGTGCCGCGGCGGCATGGCGGCCATGCGAAGCCACACGCAGCCGCAGCACATCGCGCATCGAACCGCTCTTGCGCAATACCCAGGTGTCCTTACTCCAGCCGCCGCTCTGGCCGGAAATCAACTCGCTGTCGGCCTCATGGGCAACCCGCGTCAGCCCGCCGGGCATCACGTCGTACTGTTCGCCGTCGCCGGCGAGGAAGGTGCGCAACACCAGATGTCGCGGCTGTAACTCGGAGCCGTTGAGCGCCGGCACCGTCGAAAAGCTGAGTCGCTCCTGGCCGACAAAACGCCACGGCGTGGTCTTGATCTGGTCGACCAGCTGCTGCTGCTGTTTGCGCGTCAGCTGATCGCCGAACACGGTCGCACCGGGCCGGTCGATCTGCTTGATCACCAGATTCGGAATTTGTGTTAGTACGTGCTTACGCTCTTTATCCTGTCCGCACCACCAGGTAGCCACTGCCGGCAGTTTGAGATCTTCGCCGAGCCACGCACGCGCCAGTGCCGGCAGGAAGGGGTTGATGCCGGCACACTCCAGCACCCCCGAACCGAGCGGGTTGGCCATGCCGACGCGGCCCAATCCCTGCGCCTGCACCAGCCCGGGCACACCAAGCATGGAGTCCGGCCGCAGGCTGAGCGGATCACAGAACGAGGAATCGACACGGCGAATCAGCACGTCGACCCGGCGCAGATCGTCGACCGTTTTCAGATAGACGTGGCCATTGCGGACGGTTAGGTCATCGCCCTGCACCAGCGTGATACCGAGCTGGGCCGCCAAATAGGCATGCTCGAAATAAACTTCGTTGCCGATACCCGGCGACAGCAGCGCGATGGTCGGGTTGTCCTGATGATCTGGCGCCAGCGCACCGACGTGGCGCTTCAACTGGTGGAAAAACTGCGCCAGCGGCGCGGTCGCGTACTGACCTACGCTCTGGCCAAGCACGCGGCGGGTAACGAACCGCGCTTCGAGCACATAACCGGCGCCGCTCGGGCCCTGCGTGCGATCGTGCAACACCCACCAGCGGCCGTCGGGACCGCGCGCCAGATCGGCGGCGTACAACGTCATCGGCGAGATGCGGGTGTTGAGCAGAGGACGCAGGAATTCCGGGTGACGCATGACCAGTTCATACGGCACCAGCCCTTCGCGCAAGGCGCGCTGCGGCCCGTATAAATCCTGCAATAACAGACTGAGCAGCTGCGCACGCTGGGCGAGACCCGCCTCCAGCGCCGGCCATTCCTGCTCCGGCAGCAACAGCGGCACCGGGTCGAGCTGCCAGGTGCGGCGTTTGCCTTCCGGATCCTGGTAGACGTTGTAGTGAACGCCCTGCTCTTTCAGCCGGCGCACGGTTTCGAGGCCGAGATGGCTCAATGCGCTGGGATCGCATTGTTGCAAAAAGCCGGCGAATTCCTGCCAATGCGGCCGCAACTTGCCGGCTTCGTCGACCATCTCATCGAACGTGGCGGGCGGCGGCTGATAGCCGGCACAAAGCTGCTGCGCCAACTCGATGTCCAGATCTTTACCCATCATGCGTTTCGCTTTTGGTCACGGCTCTTTTTAAAAAGCTCTTTTTGCAATCTTGAGAAGCGTAACGAGCGCCGCCAGGGCGAGGCGAAAGCGAGCGAAAAAAGCGGAGTTTACAAAGCGTAAATGAGCATTTTTTCGCTCGCTTTCAACGAAGCCGTGGCAAGCGCAGTAGCTTCCCCTCTAAGGTTGGTCGAAGCGTAGATCTAGGGTGTAAGGGTAACTCGGGTTAGGCTTCGGTGGCGCCGGCACATCCCCGCGCCGGCCCGGTCCGTGGCGCTGGAACGACGCCGCATTGGCGGTACCGGCCCGCGGCAGCATGAACCGCGGCTCAGTCTCGATCAGCGGCGGCGAGATATAACGACCGTGGGCGTGGCCGAGCTCTTCGAAGCGGCTGATCCGGCGCGCTTCCGCCTCCAGCGCATTGACCGGGAACGCGTCGTAGCTGCGTCCGCCCGGATGCACGACGTGATAGGTACAGCCGCCCATCGAACGCCCGCTCCAGGTATCGAAGACATCGAACACCAGTGGCGAATGCACGCCGATCATCGGATGCAATGCCGATGGCGGCTGCCAGGCACGGTAACGCACCCCGGCGACAAACTCGCCCTCTTCCTCGGTCGGCACCATCGGCACCGCCTTGCCATTGCACAACAGCACATACCGGTCGCCCGGCGTGCCGTAGCGGAATTTCACCTGGAGCCGCTCTACCGACGAATCGACGTAGCGGGCGGTGCCGGTCGACGTCGCTTCTTCACCCAGGACATGCCAAGGTTCGAGCGCATGCCGCAGCTCCAGCTGCATGCCTGTGATCTCCATCCGCCCGATTCTGGGGCAACGGAATTCAAAGAACGCATCAAACCAGTGCAGTTTGAAAGGCAGACCCTGATCGTTCAGGTAACCGAGCACCTGCTGGAAATCCGCCCACAAATGATGCGGCAGCATGAAGCGATCCTGCAGTCCGTTACCCCAGTTCACCAGCGGCCGCTGATAGGGTTTGTCCCAGAACGCAGCGACGCAGGCGCGCAACAACAACATCTGCACCAGGCTCATGCGTGCATGCGGCGGCATCTCAAACGCACGGAATTCGAGAATGCCGAGCCGGCCGGTGGCCGAATCCGGCGAATACAGCTTGTCGATACAGAATTCGCTGCGATGGGTATTGCCGGTCAGATCGGTCAGCAGATGGCGCAGCGCGCGATCCACCAGCCACGGCTTGCTGGTATCGCCGGTCGGCAATTGCGTGAAGGCGATACCCAGCTCGTAGAGTTTTTCGATACGGCCTTCGTCGACCCGCGGCGCCTGACTGGTCGGCCCGATAAACATGCCGCCGAACAGGTACGACAGGCTCGGATGGTGCTGCCAGAACGTGATCAGGCTTTGCAGCAGATGCGGGCGCCGCAGCAGCGGGCTGTCCGCCGGCGTGGCGCCGCCGAGGGTGACGTGGTTGCCGCCACCGGTGCCGCTGTGACGACCATCGAGCATGAATTTTTCGGTGCCGAGCCGGGTTTCGCGGGCTTCTGCGTAGAGGGTCTCGGTGATGTGTTTCAGATGGTCCCAGCTCGTCGCCGGCTGGATATTCACTTCGATCACACCCGGATCGGGCGCGACCACGATTTTGCTGAGCCGCGAATCGTTCGGCGCCGAATAACCTTCGATGCGCGGCGACACGCCGACACGACGCGCGGCCTCGCCGATCTGCGCGACCAGGCCACTGAACTCTTCCAGCGTTTTGGTCGGCGGCATGAACACATACAGATAACCGTCGCGCACTTCCGCGCACATCGCGGTGTGGATCGCCATGTCGGCGAGCGGCACGTCGTCGCCGACGCGCGCCGGTACCATTTCCTGCGGCAACGGCGCAAACGGATCGGCGGGATAGGGTTCGAGATAATCGGCGCGCGCACTGCGCGACAAACTTGCCAGCGGCAGGCGCAATCCCAACGGCGAATTGCCCGGCAGCAGATATACCGAACCCTGCCGGAATTCCCAGCGGCAGGTCTGCCAGCGGCTGATCAGGGTATTGAACGCAATCGGCAGACAATATCCCGCTGCCTTATCCAATCCCTTCTCCAACACCGCCGCCAAGGTGCGCTGCGCCAGATCTTTGTGTTTGGTGTCGGGTTTGCCGTCGATCGGCAATTGGTTCTGTTGCCACAGGTGATAGAACGGATCTTCCAGGCACGGATGAATGCCGGTGGTCGGCAGGCCCATCACTTCGCAAAACGCGATCATGAAACCGCGCGCGTGTTCGGCGGTGGCGTTGGCGATTGCGGTCGGCTCCGGACCGGTCCACAACGGCTCGCCGTCCTTGCGCCAGTACAGCGAATACTGCCAGCGTGGCAACGGTTCACCCGGATACCACTTGCCCTGGCCGAAATGCAGCAGGCCACCTTTGGCGAAATGTTTTTGCAAGCGCAGCGTCAGGTCAAACGAAAGCTTGCGTTTGTGCGGACCGTCGGCGTCGGTATTCCACTGCGCCGACTCCATATCGTCGACCGAAACGAAGGTCGGCTCGCCGCCCATGGTGAGGCGCACGTCGTTGCGTTCCAGCAGATCGTCTATGTGGTGGCCGAGCGCATCGATATCGTCCCAGTCCTGGTCACTGAAGGGTTTGGTGACGCGCGGATCTTCTTTGATACGCGTCACTTCATTGCTGTACGCAAATTCCACTTCGCATTTATCGACCGCACCCAGAATCGGCGCCGCATCCGACGGCTCGGCGGTACAGGACAGCGGGATATGGCCTTCCGCCGCGAACAGGCCGGAGGTCGGATCGAGTCCGATCCAACCCGCGCCCGGCACATACACTTCGGTCCACGCGTGCAGGTCGGTGAAATCCGCGACCGGCCCGCTGGGGCCATCGAGACTTTTTTGATCGGATGTCAGTTGCACCAGATAGCCGGACACAAAACGCGCGGCCATTCCCATGTGTCGCAGTAACTGCACCTGCAACCACGCCGAATCGCGGCACGAGCCGCTGCCGATCTTCAGGGTTTCTTCCGGCGTCTGCACACCGGGCTCGAGACGGATCAGATAACTGACTTCGTTAAATACACGCTGATTGATGTCGACCAGGAAATCGATGATCACCATCGGCTTGCGCGGTATCGCGGCCAGATATTTATCGAACAGCGGACCGTTTTTCGTGGTTTCTAAAAACGGCTGCAGTTGTTTCAGCAACACATCCGGATATTCGAACGGAAATTTTTCGGCGTAAGACTCGACGAAAAAATCAAACGGATTGTAGGCGGTGAGATCGGCGACCAGATCGACATCGACGATCAGCTCGGAGGCCTTTTCCGGAAACACGAAACGGGCCACGTAATTCGCAAACGGGTCCTGCATCCAGTTGATGAAATGTTCGCCCGGCTGCACCTTCAGGCTGTAGCTGACGATTGGCGTGCGACAGTGCGGTGCAGGGCGCAGGCGTACGGTGTGCGGCGACAGCGCGACACGACGATCGTATTTATAGGTAGTGGTATGGCGGAGACCAACCAGAATGCTCATGTCGAATCCTTACGCGGGCCCATCTCGGAGAAATGGACGGCCTCGAAAAATGCATAGCGCGGCGTGAGGTTCACCGGGCGCGATTGAGAATGCAGGTTATATGCCGATGCAGTCGGCCGTGCGTGCGCACGAATTCTTCCACAGTGTAAGCCAGCACTGAACCAAATCGGTTAATTACAGCGGCCACAAAGCACCGTAGAGGGGCGCGTTATATCGGCAGGAGATGGAAACGAGAGAAAATCGGGCACTTGCAAGCGACCGCTGCAGGGACTGGCTCCGCAGCGGCGCTGGAAATGGTCACATATTGTTGTCGGCGACTTCGAGCTCGATACCGTCGATCGCATCCGACACCGTAATCTGGCAGGTGAGGCGGCTGCTGGCGCGGCGCTCTTTCGCACCATCCAGCATGCCATCTTCGAGATCATCCATCGGCTTGATTTTGTCGGCCCAGTCGGCGCCTACATAACAGTGGCAGGTCGCACACGAACAGGTGCCGCCGCACTCGGCGTAGATGCCGGGAATGCCGCTGTTCATCGCCACTTCCATGATGGAAACGCCGTTGTCCGCTTCGATTTCGTGCCGACCGCCTTTGCGATCGACGAAGACTACTTTGGTCAAGATAACTACCCCACGCTGTTAACGTTGTGCTCGATATGTAACGCGCCGAAGCGCGTCGCTGTTGATTATCCCTTTGAGTGAATCCGTACCGGCCGCTTCTATTCTTTGCCGAGCAGCTTCAGATCGCAGCCCAGATCCGCGGCCTGCGCCTGGGTCAGCGGGATGCGGTTGTTCAGAAGGCGACGCGCCTGCATGTGATCGGCGGGTTTGTTGATCGAATCCACCGCCAGCAAGGTCGACCCCTGGAAATAAAAGACTGAAAACGCGGTCTCCGCCATGTTACCGCGCACAATTGTGGTGTCGTAGCCCTGCGACAGGCCGACCATCTGCAGTTTCAGGTCGTACTGATCGGACCAGAACCACGGATATTGTTCGTACACCCGGCTGCCACCGACCAGCGTCGCGGCCGCGGTCTTGGCCTGCTCGACGGCGTTGTGGACTGATTCGAGGCGGACGCGACGCGCGAAAAATCCATTGGGATGATTGGCGACATCGCCGGCGGCGAC
>JBEVMI010000406.1:0-7095 GCA_040508685.1 Spongiibacteraceae bacterium | reverse complement strand
GTGATGCATGACTAATCAAAATTTGGCGTTGGTATTTCCGGGGCAGGGCTCGCAGAAAGTCGGCATGCTGGCCGGCGTCGCCGCTCAGTTCCCCGTGATCGTCGAAACCTTCGCAGAGGCCTCGGATGCACTTAGCTACGACGTCTGGGGATTGATCCAATCCGGTCCCCAGGAAGAACTGAATCTCACCGAAAAAACACAGCCAATTCTACTGACGGCCAGTGTCGCGATGTGGCGAGTGTGGCAACAGCGCAATGGTGCCCAGCCGGCGCTTCTCGCCGGCCACAGTCTCGGCGAGTTTTCGGCGTTGGTCGCTGCGGGAGCGATCGACTTTGCCGACGCGGTGCGTCTGGTGCGCGCGCGCGGCCAGTTTATGCAAACTGCCGTGCCGGTCGGCGAAGGTGCGATGGCGGCCATTCTGGGCGTGGAAGACGAACAGATCGTTGCAATCTGCCATGAGGTCAGTGCACAGGATGGCGTTGTCGAGGCGGTGAATTTCAACTCGCCGGGTCAGGTAGTCATCGCCGGTAAAACGGGTGCCGTTGCTGTCGCGATTGAGAAGTTGAAAGCTGTGGGTTGCAAACGTGCGCTGCCACTGCCGGTCAGCGCACCTTTCCATACGTCTTTGATGCGTCCTGCAGGCGATAAACTGAAAGCGGCAATGGCATCACTGCCATTTGCGGCGCCGAAAATTCCGGTCGTGCATAACGTCAACGCGCTTCCCGAAACTGATCCAGACAAAATCAAGGCGATTTTATTCGAACAGATTTTCAGTCCGGTGCAGTGGACGGCGTGCGTGCAATACATGGCTGCGCAGGGCATCACCACCACCGTTGAGTGTGGTCCTGGCAAGGTGCTAAGTGGTTTGAATAAGCGGATTGATAAAACGTTCAACTGTTTCGGTATCGATGAGGTGGACGGCCTGGAGCAAGCGCTTGCAGCGTTGGGTTAACGTGGCGCTCCGGTTATTTTCGCGCTGAAAATTTCGAACTTTCTTTCGAGGGAAAAGTCATGAGCGACAAAGTCGCATTGGTAACGGGTGCAAGCCGTGGTATCGGTCGGGCGATTGCCGCTGCGCTGGGCAAGCAAGGTTTTATTGTCGTGGGCACCGCCACTACCGATGGCGGCGCAGCCAATATCAGCGCGTTTTTCACGGAGGCCGGCATCAAAGGCACCGGGTTGGCATTAAATGTCACTGATGCGGCTGCGGTCGACGCGGCGATTGCTGCGATCACCGAAAAATTCGGTGCACCGGCGGTTCTGATCAATAACGCCGGTATCACGCGCGACAATTTGTTGATGCGGATGAAAGACGAGGAGTGGAGCGAGGTGATTGATACCAACCTCAACGCCATTTATCGCGTCACCAAGGCTTGCCTGCGCGGTATGACGAAGGCGCGTTGGGGTCGTATCGTCAATATCAGCTCGGTGGTCGGCTCGATGGGCAATGCCGGACAGTCCAATTACGCGGCGACCAAGGCGGGTGTCGAAGGTTTTACGCGTGCGCTTGCGCGTGAAATCGGTTCGCGCGCGGTCACCGTCAACAGTGTTGCGCCGGGTTTTATCGATACCGACATGACTCGCGAGCTGGCGGAAGAACACCGCTCAAAGCTGGTGACGCAAATACCGCTGGCGCGGCTTGGTCAGGCCGAAGAAATTGCCGCGACAGTAGTGTTTCTGGTGAGTGATGGAGCCGCCTATATCACCGGCGAAACCATCCATGTCAATGGCGGTATGTACATGTAACACGCTGATATGGTGCAAAATTTTGTACCATATTGGGTTATTTTTATCGGCCTGGTATTTCCTTACCGGGAAAAAACGGTAGAATGCCGCGGTCCCGTTCAGGCCACCTACATGATTTCACTGGGCCGAACCAGTTTGTCCTAACCTAGGAGTTCATAAAAACCATGAGCAGCATCGAAGAACGCGTCAAGAAAATCGTCGCTGAGCAGTTGGGTGTGAAGGAAGAAGATGTGCAACAGTCTTCCTCTTTCGTCGAAGACTTGGGCGCCGATTCCCTTGACACCGTTGAATTGGTGATGGCGTTGGAAGAAGAATTCGAAACCGAGATTCCCGACGAAGAAGCCGAAAAAATCACCACGGTTCAGCTCGCAATCGATTACATCAAAAATCACCTGCAATAAGTTCTAGCGGCCTTGGCCGCGCTCCGCAGTGATTAAAAATCAAAAGCCGTTCTTGTCCAGCAACGAACGGCTTTTGTTTTTCTGCGATTTGCTTTTCTATGGTTGGGAAATGCGGCTGATGGCGATGTTTTCGCGCCGGCAATCATTGGTGGAGTTGTTACGATGACAGCAGCCGACCTGAATTAGCCAATGGGGGAAAACTGTGGCCAAACGTAGAGTGGTGGTGACCGGGCTGGGGATGATTACGCCGGTCGGAAACGATGTCGATACAACCTGGCGCAATATTCTCGCCGGTCGTAGCGGCATTGCTCCAATCACATCCTTCGATGTTTCCGCGTACTCGACGCGCTTCGGTGGGGCGGTTAAAGATCTCGACGTTACCCGCTACCTGGACGCTAAAGATGCGCGGCGCATGGATCCCTTCATGCAGTACGGCTTGTGCGCGGGTGTGCAGGCCGTCGAGGACGCCGGGCTGACCGCCGTCGATGAAGCGACGGCGGCGCGTATTGGCGTTGCGATCGGTTCCGGTATCGGCGGTATCTCATCGATCGAAGACGGGCTCGAAGTCATTCAGAACAGCGGACCGCGCAAAATCTCTCCGTTCCTGGTGCCCGGCGCCATCATCAACATGATTGCCGGCAATTTGTCGATCAAATACGGTTTTCGCGGCCCCAATGTTGCGCTCGTCACTGCCTGTACGACCGGTACCCATTGCGTCGGTTTCGGCGCGCGCATGATTGCCTATGGCGACGCCGATGCGATGGTGGTCGGCGGCGGCGAGATGGCGACCAGTCGTGTCGGCCTCGGTGGTTTTGCGGCGGCGCGTGCGTTATCGACACGCAACGACGACCCGGAAAAAGCCAGCCGCCCCTGGGATCGCGATCGCGACGGTTTCGTACTCAGTGACGGTGCCGGCGTGCTGGTACTTGAAGAATACGAATTTGCAAAACGGCGCGGCGCGAAAATTTATGCGGAGCTCACCGGCTTTGGCATGAGCGGCGACGCTTACCACATGACCTCGCCGCCGGAGGACGGCCGCGGTGCATTTGCGGCCATGCAAAGCGCACTGAATGATGCGGGTCTGTCCGTCGATGCGCTCGATTACATCAACGCTCATGGCACTTCGACACCGGCGGGTGATGTCGCCGAGAGCCGCGCTGTGCAGCGGCTGATGGGGGCTGCGGCGGAACGTGTTGCTGTCAGCTCGACCAAATCGATGACCGGACATTTGCTGGGAGCCGCAGGCGCGGTGGAATCGATTCTGACGGTATTGGCGATTCGCGATCAGGTCGCGCCGCCGACGATCAACCTCGACAATCCCGATGAAAACTGCACGTTGAATTACGTGCCGCACACTGCGCAGCCGCGCGTGATCCGCCACGCATTGAATAACTCGTTTGGCTTCGGCGGCACCAATGGCAGTTTGTTGTTCAGTCGATTGCAGTGAGTACGCTGGCATGGCTCGATGGTAAATCGATCGCCAGCCTGACGGCCGAAGCTGTCAATGCGGACCTGATGCGCGGCGTGGCTTATGGCGACGGATTGTTCGAAACCATCAGTGTAAATTCCGGTCGCGCGCAATTTTTTGCGTTGCATCTGGAGCGTTTGCGCGCTGGGTGCCGACGTCTGCACATCGAATGCGACGAGGTTGCGCTTTGCCATGAGATCGAAATTGCCGTCAATGCCGGAGTCGAAGGCGTACTAAAAATTATCGTCGTGCGCGCCGGCGTCGAACGCGGTTATGCGAGTCGACGTAATGCCGGTAGTCATCGGCTCCTGCAATTTTTTCGGCAAAATGGTGGCGCATTTTTCAATCGTCAGCCTCCCGCAATTTTGCGTGTCTGCCGTCAGCATTTGAGTGTGCAACCGACCTTGGCCGGCATCAAACATCTGAACCGACTGGAGCAGGTGCTGGCGCGGGCGGAGTGGTCCGATCCGCAGATTACCGAAGGGTTGATGCTGGATGCGAATGGTCGGGTGATAGAAGCCGTCAGCAGCAACATTTTTTGCGTGCGCGCTGGAGAAGTTCTGACACCGTCGTTGCACCAATGCGGCGTCGCTGGCGTGCTGCGTCGCGTGGTGATCGACTATCTCGGAATTGCGGTGATTGAACAGATGTTGACGCTGGACGATTTTTATCGCGCCGATGAAGTGTTTCTCACCAGCACGCAACGCGGTATCCAGCCGGTGGTACAGCTCGACTGCGTTCACTGGCAGTACGGCGGTGTTACCATCGCGTTGCAACAAAAACTCGAACGACTGCTCGCCCAACCCACCTTGTTTCCGTAAATGGTTTTGGTTTCTCTAAATGATTTTTGCGCGTGTCGATGAATAAATCTCGCAAATCCTATTTGTTGGCGCTGATCGCGCTGCTGCTGGCGGTGGGCATTTGGGCCGGCGTTCGTGCTGTCGATGTATTTCTCAGGCAGCCGCTTGTGCTCAATCAGGTACTGGAGCTGGAAGTGCCGAAAGGCAGCTCGCTCGGCCCAGTGGTGCGCAAGCTCGGTGCCGACAAGGTGCTGCAACACCCGAACTGGTTGCTGGCGTATGCGCGTGTCATGCAACGCGGTCATCAGATTCACGCCGGCGATTATCTGGTCGGGCCGGGCACCACGCCGCTGGATCTGCTGAATATGCTTGAGCGCGGTCAAGTGCGCACCTATTCCGTAACGCTGGTCGAAGGCTGGACGCTGGCGCAGGCGCGCGCGATGCTGGCGCGCGAACCGCGACTGCAGCAAACACTGCGTGGCGTGCCCAATGACCAGCTGCTGGCGGCACTGGATATTGGCGATGCGCCGACGCTGCAGCCCGAAGGTTTATTTTTCCCCGATACCTATGTCTTTACCGGGCAGACAGCGGACCGCGATATTTTGCGGCAGGCCTATCGGCGCATGCAGGATCTGCTCGCGCGCGAATGGCCGCAACGCATTGCCGATCTGCCGTACCAGTCGCCGTATGAGGCACTGATCATGGCGTCGATTGTGGAAAAGGAAACCGGGGTGCCCGCAGAGCGTCCGGATATCGCCGGCGTATTTGTGCGTCGCCTGCAGCAGTCGATGCTGTTGCAAACCGATCCCACGGTCATTTACGGCTTGGGTGAACATTACGATGGCAATTTGCGGCGCCGCGATCTCGACGATGCCGCCAATGTTTTTAATACCTATGCGCGCGCGGGTTTGCCGCCGACACCGATTGCATTGCCGGGTGCCGCCGCCATTCGCGCGGCACTCCGGCCCAACCCCGGTAACGCGCTGTATTTCGTTGCGCGAGGCGACGGCAGTCACCAGTTTTCGGCGACGCTTGATGAACATGTACGCGCTGTTAAAAAATATCAGATCGAACAGCGTCGCGCGGATTACCGTTCGCGGGCGCAGCCGTAATTACATCTAACGGAACGACTATGTCGCGCGGAAAATTTATTACGGTCGAGGGTGGGGAAGGCGTCGGCAAGTCGACCAACATTGTCCTCATTGCCGATCTGCTGACGCGCGCAGGTCATCCGCCGGTGCGCACGCGCGAACCGGGTGGCACGGCACTGGCGGAGCAGATCCGGCAATTGTTGTTGGCGCACGGCGACGAGCCGATGAGCGCATGGACCGAACTGCTGCTGATTTTCGCCGCGCGGGCACAGCATCTGGCACAGGTCATCGAGCCGGCTTTGGCGGCGGGGCAGTGGGTGTTGTGCGATCGGTTTACCGATGCGACTTATGCGTATCAGGGCGGCGGTCGCGGTCTCAATCGCGACCATATTGCCGCGCTCGAACAGTTGGTGCAGGGAGCGTTGCGACCGGATCTGACGGTGTTGCTGGACGCGCCGGTGGAAGTTGGGCGCGAGCGCGCAAAGGGCCGCGCTGCGCTCGATCGGTTTGAAGTCGAGCAAAAGATTTTTTTTGAACGTGTGCGCCAGGCGTATCGCACTCGCGCCAGCGCAGAGACGCAGCGGTTTCTGATTGTGGATGCGGCGCAGACTCTGCCCGCCGTGCAGGGCGATCTCACGACGGCCGTGCAAACCTGGCTGGAGCAACAGTGATGGAGGCGCTCGATCTGAATCTGGCCTTGCCTCTGCCGTGGCAAGCGGAGCTGTGGGCGCGGCTACAGCGCCAGCGCGAAGCCGGCCAGCTGCCGCATGCGTTATTGTTGGCGGGGCCGTCCGGTGTCGGCAAACGCCGGTTTGCGGCTGCGCTCAGTGCTGCATTGTTATGTCAAAGCCCGGAGCGGGGCATCGCCTGCGGTCGCTGCCGCACCTGTGGGCTGATGACTGCCGGCACACATCCCGACTGGACCTGGCTTACACCCGAGGAAAAGGGCAAGGCCATCAAGATCGACTGGGTGCGCGAGCTGGTGTTGTCGATGGCTCAGACTGCGCAGCAGGGGGGTCTTAAGCTGGCCGTGCTGGAGCCGGCCGAGGCGATGAATCGCAACGCCGCCAATGCGCTGCTTAAAACCCTGGAGGAGCCCTCCGGCGCGACCGTGCTGATGTTGATTTCCGACAGCCCGGCGCGGCTATTGCCGACGATTCGCTCGCGCTGTCAGCGGCTGGATTTTCCTGTGCCGCCCCTCGCCGCGGCGCGGGCCTGGCTGGCGCCGATCGCCGGCAGCGCGGCGCGACTGGATGCGGCCATGGATGAAGCGGGCCAGCGCCCATTGCTGGCGCGGCAGCTGCTCGAAGCCGATGGACTGGAGCGACGGCAGGCATTGGCGGCGGCGTTGAGCGCGCTACTCGCCGGCGAGACCACGCCGCTGGCGCTCGCCGAGCGCTGGCAGGAAGCCGACTGGGATGATCTGCTGGATTGGCTGAAGGCGCGCGTAGGGGCGGCGTTGCGTTGCCGCAGTTCGAATGAGGCGCCGGTCGATGCGGCGGTGGCGCAGTTAGCGCGGATCGAATCACCGCGGTTATTTGCCTGGTTCGACCGTTTGCAGGGTGTGCACCAGCACAGTCGCGCCGGCG
>JBEVMI010000381.1:0-5695 GCA_040508685.1 Spongiibacteraceae bacterium | reverse complement strand
CCATCCCGATCGTGGTGGTGGGCTTCTTTGCGTCCCTTCCTTGGCTGAAGGGGTTGGATGAGATCATCGTTTCGTCAATTACTACGGCGTTTTCGCTGTTCGTAATGGGCTGGGCGATTGTCATGTCGAGACGCGTGGAGCGTGGCCTGGACGAGGTGCAACAGGCCAGCCAAGGGTTCGCCATGCGTTGGGGCACGACCACCGGGACTATGGCGTTCGCGCTGATCTGGATGTTGCCGGCTTTTAAAGACTTCGCGACCGCCTTTGTCATTGAATTCGGACGTCCCGGACCCGGAATGACTGTGGACCGTAGCGTCGTCGTCTTCGCAATGATGCTCGGTTTTATGGGCGTCGTATTGCTGCAGGCCTTCGGCTGGTTCGTCATGACCGTGATCTGGTGGAAGTCGAAGCAGTGAGGCGATGGAACCGGATCTCGATATGAAGAACCGCATCCGCGTTCTCCGGGCCGAGAAGGGCTGGAGCCAGGCCGAGCTCGCCGAACGCGTCCAGGTGTCGCGCAACTCCATCAACGCGGTGGAGAACGGGAAATTCGATCCGTCCCTGCCGCTCGCCTTCCGCATCGCCGATGCTTTTGAGCTGAAGGTCGAGGAGGTGTTCCTAAGGGATGTTGCCTTGCCGTGACCATGAGTTCTAACACGTCATGCCATGGTTCAAGATGAAGGATATCGCCCGCAAGCACAGCATTCAGGCGCTCGCAAATAATCCGCTCACCACAAACGAGACACAAATTTAAAACGACCATTTCGAACAATGGCGGGTTGCCCAACAGGTCGTTAGCTCAGTATGGGACTAAGAAATTTGTTTTGGCCTTCCAAAGGTTCCATAAAGCACCAGTCTGCCCATCTCGTCGCTGATTCGTTCTATGCTCAGATCCGTACTAGCAGGCGGAAATATGCGGTCTGCAAGCAACGCCGTTCCGAAAACCATTCCCGCAACAGCGGTGACGGCGGCCGCGCCGTCAACCTGCGGGTATTTTTCACTCAGAGATTGAGACCCTTCAATTCGATGAAGCACATGAGCAAGTTGGGCAAAAATATTCACGCTTGACTCATCCCCCTCTCGCTCCTGGAGCAACGCTATCAACAAAAGCTTTCGATTTCTCGACGCCAGGTCGTAGAAGCTCTCGATGAATTTCTTGATTTGTATTTCCGGCGACGAGTCTGCATAGCGACTATTCCAATAATCAACGTAATCAGCGACCAGCTCGGAAAACGGCGCGATAACGGCCGCCGTAAACAGGTTGCTCTTACTGCCGAAGTTCTTGAACAGCAATGGTTCCAGAACCCCCGCCTTTTTGGCAATTTCTTTAGTCGTCGTCCCGTCGTAGCCTTTTTGAGAAAAAAGCTCCCTGGCGGCTTTCAGCATTAGCGCTCGAACCTCGTGAGAAGGCCGTGGTTGTCGGGTTTTCTTGACGATCTTAGTTTTGGTTTCGGGCATGTGGGCAGATGTTGACGGGCTTTGCGACTAGCGGGTTGTTTTGCATTATGGCAGTGCTTCGCCATTGCCCACCATTTGCTCATTCCATGAAGTTTCCCAGATCAGGTTCGTGCCAGATTTTCAAGAATTAAATCCAACCCTCGATTTTTTGATATCTAACGAGATAGTGTTACTATTTAGTTAGATAACGACTAGCCAAATCCTTTTTTCCCGGGGGCTTGTTCGTATCACCAATTAAATCGCCAGAAAAGGAGAGAGGGCAATGAAGCTGAACAACGTGGGAGTCCTGTTTGTCGTTACCACTGCCCTTGCGGGTGCATCGCAAGCGGCAGTCAGCACTGAAGAAGCCAAGTCACTTGGCGGCGCAATCTTGACGGAATTCGGTGCTGAACGCGGGGCGAGCAAGGATGGGGTCATACCCGCTTATGACCCTAAACCGATCAAGGCACCCGCTGGATGGGATCGACAAAGACAGGGTTATCCCGATCCTTGGGGAGAAGCGCCGTTGTTCGCGATCACCGCACAAAATGCTGCGCAATATGCAGACAAACTCGACGGAATGATCGAGGTATTCAAGCGATATCCCAATTTCCGTATGGATGTATATCCCACTCACCGCACCGCAATCTATCCAAAAGCAGTACTGGAAAACACCGTCAAGAACGCAGGCGGCTGCAAGACAACCAACGACGATCTGAATCTTGTTGGGTGTTATGGCGGTATCCCGTTTCCCATTCCCAAGAGCGGCCGCCAGGAGATGTGGAATCATCTGCTGGGATATGACGCACATGCTCCGACGTCGCGACACCTGCAGACCTGGGTGATACCGGTCGCCGGCAGTCCGGTGTTGCAATCGACACTGGATGTAGCTACGCAAAACCCTTTCTACGATCCTGCCAAGATGGGTAATTCCATGGGCCTGCAAGACCTTTACTACAAGGCACATGTTGATTTCAACGGACCTGCAAGGCAAGCTGGCTCCAAATTGTTGGTGACGTATTCCGTGGATACGTTGAACTACGGAAGTCGAGTCTGGCAATACATCCCAGGGCAACGACGCGTGAAGCTCGCACCCGATCTCGCCTACGACACGCCGTCGCCAACCTCAGGCGGGTCGGCGACGATGGACGATCAAAAAGGTTTCCTGGGGGCACTTGATCGATTCGACTTCAAGCTGGTCGGCAAGAAGGAAAAGTACATCATGTACAACAACTTCAAGTTAACAGATCCTCGCGTATGCGCTGACAACAAGGTGGTGGCTACAAAATACTTCGCAGATCCAGCCTGCGTGCGTTGGGAACTGCATCGCGTCTGGCGCGTGGAAGCGACCTTGAAGCCGGGCTACCGTCACATTTACGCCAAACGTGTTTTCTACTGGGACGAGGACACCCATACCGCCGGATCGACGGAAAACTACGACGCGAGCGGAAAGCTGTATCGGGTACTCAATATGATCGCCTACCCCTATTACGAGGGCGGTACCAGTGCACAAAGCGCGATCGGCATGGACCTGCAGACCGGCATTTGGACACTTCAGGGAGGAATGGGAACGGAGGGCGCCGCATTTTTCCCCGATCCTAACCCGCAAAACGCCACTTATTTCTCTCCTGAAGCCCTGGCAGGCACAGGCGTGCGTTAAACCAATTTAGTGTTCGTTTCGCTCCCTGCGCACGATTTCTCTCCTCATCGGTGCGCAGGGGTTTTTTGAATTCGCCGCTGCGTGACGCGAGCACTTTACGTTTAAGGAACCCGATGAAAATTCTTGGACAAGGACAGGTTCATTTCTACGAGCGAATTGACGAGTGCCCCCATACACCGGGAAACGAAGAACTGTGGCAGGAAAGCTTCGCATTGTTTACGTGGGACGTGAAACAGCAGGTTTTCGTATTCCTGCGACTAAGCCAGGAACCCAATCGGGGCAAAGGGTATACGACAGCATGGGTAAATGTTTGGACTCAGGAAAAGATCTTCAAACATACGGATGATTCGATTCCATTCGCTACGGGAGATCGAACAGATAATTCCCTGAACGCTGGGAATGGCCGATGCGGCTATGCCTATGACGGCAAACACAACTGGGCGGTAAATGACGGCGATGTCCAACTGCGCATCTCCATGGAGGATCACCATCCCGGCTTCGGCTTTTGGCCGGCAGGCGATAACAACCTCGCCAAGGAAACCGGAAAAAACCACATCGAAGCCACCGGGGAGGTATCCGGCGAAGTCATCGTGTGCGGCAAACGTTACGACTTTTCCGGTATAGGCTGGCGCGATCATTCGTGGGGCAAGCGCAACTGGCGGGGTATCCGGGCCCATCGTTACTACGCCGGCATTCTTGATGACGGATTCCGGTTCTTCGGAATTACGATGGTCGGCGCAGACGGCGGGATGGTACGCATCGGAACCATCATAAGAGGGGACACCGTACAAGCCACCACCGATTTCGACATCGTCGCCTTCATTGGAGAAGACGGCATCAGCAACTATGGCGGCAAGGTATTGTTGAAGCTGGATGGCCAGGTGGAAGAACTGCATTTCGAACCTTTTGCCAAAAGCGTCGTATCACTGCATCAGGATTGCGTGATTTCCGATGGTATGTGCAAGGTGACCATGGGTGGTAGAACCGGCGTTGGTATTTCCGAGTCTTCCAACAATGCCCATGGTGGGTTGAATCGGCCGAATGTCTTCCCGCATTCGAAGGGGATACTGGAGAACGGCACCTTCGCAAATGTTCCAACAGGTGTCCTGGCATGAAACTCACGGATACGGCGCAGTACCTCGCTCTTGTCCGAAATGCCTTCAACAAGGACATCGTGCCCGACTTGCAGTCTCCCGGCGCGAAGAACGCGGCGGAACTGATCAACGTGGTGCTGGCCGACTTGGCACGCCGCGCGACTTCCCTGCCTTCCTGCCTGCACGAGGCCAACGCTCGCGGCGAACACATTGTCACCGAGATGCGTACCGCATTGGCCGACGGCGGCAGTACCGCACCAGCGACTTCTTTGCCTGAAGAAATGCCGTCGGCGGACTTCGATGCGGCTGCAGCGAGGTTCGCCAATCTATGTGCCGACTTGGCAGCGCTGGGCGCGAAACTGCGTGATCGGCCGGCATTCTCCGAACTGACACGCAAAGCCGCCCTGTGGGAATCCCAAGCCCATACAGCCTTTTTGAACCTTGTCCCGCCGCCGGTGGAGGCGTCCGAGGTCAAGGACCCCCTTCCTGCGCGCGCACTCGAAGATTACATGCGCGGCTTGCATCCGTTCGGAAGCAAACTTCGACTCGCATCTCTCGATAGGCTTCCGGGCGGCTTCGGCAAACAGACCTATCTTGCCGAGATCGAAGACGGCGCGAACGGCCGTGAATCGCTGGTCATCCGGAAGAATGATCGCAATCCGCTCTCGACATATCGCTCGTTCCGCATGAACCGGGAGTTCCACCTGCTCAAGATCGTTTCCGAGACGGGCTTCCCCGCTCCTGCGCCGCTCTGGTTTGGCGAACAGGTTCCCGGGGCGGACGCGGAATTCATGGTCATGAAAAAAATGCCCGGTCGAATGATCGGCACCTTCATGGAAGGAACCAATGCCATTCCCGAAAAGCAGATTCTTGACATGGCCGAATTGCTGGCGCGCCTGCATAACATTGAACTCGAACGTTTCTCGGATCTGATACATCGCTTCGACGATCCGGCTTTACTAACGGACACGGTCGAGGACTACATGCGCCGCAGTCTCAGGAGCTGGCGTGAGTATGCGGGGGCAACGGGATATCTTCCGTCGCCCGCCTTCGACTACCTCCTGGGATGGCTCGAAAGCAATGTACCCGCCGATCGGCGCAGACCTGCGTTGGTTCACGGTGATTTCAGCATTCACAACCTGCTCGGCGACGCCAATCGGATTTCTGCGGTTCTCGACTGGGAAGGTTCGCTGTTCGGCGCACCCGAACTCGACCTTGCCTACCTGAAACCGGCGGTATCCCAGCATTTTGACTGGCATCGTTTTATTGAACACTACCTGCGGTGTGGTGGCCGCGCGCCCATGCTCGAAACGCTCGACTACTACCTGGCATTCAACAATATGCGCATCTCGTTGACGCTGAGCAAAGGCGTAAGCAATCTGCAGGAGCGAATATCGAATGACATTCGTCTGGTCATGTTCGAACTCGGCATTGTCCCCAAGGTGATGGGGCACGCGATGACAATTACAGTGTGAGGATTTGCTACCCATGACATCCCGAAGCG
>JBEVMI010000355.1:0-6857 GCA_040508685.1 Spongiibacteraceae bacterium | reverse complement strand
GGCTTGGTAAATTTTTTTGTGTTCTGTTTCCACCGGTGGCCACCAACGCGGTCTCCGGGCCGTCACTCCTAAATTGGGTCGGGGCCTGCAACCGGGTTTCCTGGCGCTGGGCGAATTTGGGTGCGTGTTGTTTGGGATTTGTGGATGGGGGATTTAGTGTGTGCGTTCGATGATGTAGCTGGAAAGTTGCCGCAGTGGCTCGGCGTGGTGGTCGAAGATTTTCAGTGCCGCGATGGCGTCGTCGTGTAGTGCCTGCGCCTTGGTGCGAGCACCATCGAGGCCGAGCAAGGCGGGATAGGTCGGTTTGTCACGTGCCAGATCCGCGCCCTGCTGTTTGCCGAGGGTGGCGGTGTCGCTGGTGATATCGAGGATGTCGTCCTGCACCTGAAAAGCGAGGCCGATCGCGGCGGCGTAACGGTCGATGGCTTCAAGTTGTGTGGCGTTGGCGTCAGCGGCGATGGCGCCCATGCGTGCCGCGGCGCGGATCAATGCGCCGGTTTTGAGGCGGTGCATGGTCTCCAATTGGGTCAGACCGATGTGTTGATGCACGGCGCCGAGGTCAATGGCTTGGCCGCCGACCATGCCTCGCGGCCCGCTGGCGCTGGCGAGTGCGGTAATCAATGCCAGACGGGTATCGGCGCTGGTGTCCGACAAATTGGCGAGCAGTTCAAAGGCGCGGGTCTGCAAGCCATCGCCAGCGAGAATCGCGGTGGCTTCGTCGAACTGGCGGTGACAGGTCGGCGAGCCGCGGCGGAGGTCGTCGTCGTCCATCGCCGGCAGGTCGTCGTGAATCAGCGAATAGGTGTGGATGAACTCCACTGCACAGGCGATGCCGTCTAACGTTTGATTCGTGGCGTGGGGCGATATGGCGGCGGCGGCGGCATACACCAGTGTCGGACGCACGCGTTTGCCGCCGATCAGCAGGCTGTAGCGCATGGCTTCAAACAGGCGTTGCAGCCAGTCTGCGGTAGTTACCGTGCCGAATTCGGACTGCCAGCTGCCGAGATGATCGGCGAGTGCGGCATTGACGCGGTCGCGACAGTGTTCGAGATAGGTGGAAAAATCCTCGCTCATGCGTCGTCGTTGTCCGTGGCGGGTTCGGCGAAGGGTGCCGTGTCGCCTTTTTCCGACAGCAGAATCTGCACTTTCTGCTCGGCCTGTGTCAGCGCCTCCTGACATTCGCGGGTCAGGCGAATCCCGGTTTCAAAAGATTGCAGGGATTCCTCCAGACTCAGCTCACCGCTCTCCATGGCATTGATCAGCGTTTCGAGTTCGCCGAGGGCGTGTTCCACAGTAAAGGCTTTTTTGGCTTTTGCCACGATGGTCTCCGGTGCACAGGTGTAAAAAAAGGTGCGGCGCAGTGCGGCGGCATTATAAGCCGGGATGGCCTGAAATCGCGTGCTATGATCCCGCCGCCCTGCATTTGCCGAGTTATTTCCCGTTCCCATGAGTCGCCGTAATTCGCCGCTGCGTGTAGCGTTTGTCCTCGTGTTGAGCGCGATTGTGCTGTCATCGCGTGCGCTGCCATTACATGCGGATAAGATCGACACGGATAAGGTCGTGCCGCAACGGATCGCGTCGCTCAATCTCTGCACCGACCAGTTGTTGCTGATGTTGGTACCACGCGAGCGAATTGTGTCGCTGACGGATTGGGCGGCGCGCCCGGAAAGCTCATATATGGCTGCCGCCGCCGTCGGCATACCGGTGAATTACGCGCTGGCCGAAGGCGTCTTGCCGCAGCAGCCCGATCTGGTCATTGCCGGCGAGTACAACGACACTGCGATGTTGCACCTGCTGCGTCGGCTCGGGTATCGCGTCGAGGTGGTACAGGTGCCGCGCGATTTAGCTGCGGCGCGCGACTTTATTCTGCGATTTGGTGTGTTGGTGGGCGCTGCGGAAAATGCGCGGGCGCTGGTCGAAAAAATGGATCGCGAATTGGCGGATCTGGCGTTGCAGGTTCGCGCTATCGAAAGTCATTCCCTGTCGACACATAAACCACTCGCTGCGGTGTATGCACCGAACGGCATGACACCGGGACGGCATACGGTGATGACGGAAATTTTGAGCCGCGCGGGATTTCGCAATCTTGCCGCCGAACTGGGCATCGACGGTTATGGGCAACTGGCGCTCGAACGCCTGCTGGTTGCGCAACCGGATGTGCTGATTTATGAGGCAACCGCCGATGCAGCTGGCGGTGGTTCGATCGCGCACAGTTATTTGCAGCACCCTGCACTGCAGGCATTGTCGCGGCGGGCACCGAGTGTGACGCTGCCGCCGCCGTTATCCGAATGTGTGGGGCCGATGACGGTCGCCGCCATCGCGCGCCTCGTCGATACGCGCAGGCAATGGCAGAAATCTTCACAGCACGCGGCGGCCAACAACGTGGATGTCACTGCGCCATGAAAATAAAAATCCACGCTATTTCGGATCTGCAATTATTGCCGTCACTTGCCGCGCTGCTATGCGCCGTGCTCATCTTCGCGTTGACGCAGGGTCCGGTCGCGCTCGATTGGCATGCAGCGCTGACTACACCGGACTCGCTGCACGGTGTCATTCTGTGGCAGGTGCGTTTGCCGCGCGAATTGCTGGCGATTGCCGTCGGTGCAACGCTTGGTCTGGCCGGCGCAGCGCTGCAGGGGCTGTTGCGCAATCCGCTTGCCGGCCCCGATCTGGTGGGTGTCACCAGCTGCGCTGCATTGGGTGCGGTGTTGACGTTGTATTCCGGCCTGGCCGCCATCAGCTGGGTATCATTGCCGTTGGGCGGATTGATTGGCGCCGGTTTTGCGGTGGCGATTATTTTCCTGCTATCGGGGCAGCGCGCCGGTGTGCTGACGTTGATTCTCGCGGGCATGGCGATCAACGCGATGGTGTCGTCGTTGATTGCACTGGCACTGAATTTTTCCAAAAATCCGTTTGCGATGAGTGAAATTGTTTATTGGCTGCTGGGTTCGGTCGCCAATCGCAGCTACAACGATTTGTCGGTGACGCTGCCGTTTATGCTGGCGGGCTGGTTGCTGCTGCTGTCGAGCGGGCGCTTTCTCGATGCGCTGTCACTCGGCGAAGAAACCGCGCAGTCGCTCGGCTTTGATGTCAATGCGCTGCGCTGGCGCGTCGTGCTCGGTGTGGCATTGTCGGTGGGCGCAGCGGTGTCGGTCAGTGGCAATATCGGTTTTGTCGGTCTGGTCGTGCCGCATTTATTGCGGCCGTGGGTGGGTTACGAGCCGCGCCGTTTATTGGCGGCCAGTGCGCTCGGCGGCGCCCTGTTGTTGTTGATTGCCGATGTGGTCGTGATCAGCGTGCCGGCGCTGCGCGAAATCAAAATCGGTGTCATCACCGCGCTGATTGGCGGGCCGTTCTTTCTGCATCTGATTTATAAAAATCGCAATGCGTTTTCCTGAACTCTTTTCTCACCACGCGTCGGGAATAAATTCACGATGAATTTACTGCAGGCCGCCGATATCGCCGTCACGCTCGACGAACGCAAAATTCTCGACGGCGTCGATCTGCAATTGCGTCGCGGTGAGTGCGTCGGCCTGATCGGGCCCAACGGCGCTGGCAAAACCACATTGCTGCGCGTGCTGGCGCGTCTGCAAAAACCTGAAAATGGCAGCGTGACACTCGATGCTGTCAATATCGCAGCGCTGCCGGCGGCAAATTTTGCGCGTCGTGTCGCGTATCTCGAACAGGGTGCGCCGGCGCATTGGCCGCTGCGCGTCGATACCGTCGTCGCGCTCGGGCGGTTGCCGCATTTGAGTTGGTGGCAGCGGCCGGAGGCTGCGGATCAAGCGGCCATCGAACGCGCGCTGCAATTGGCCGAAGTGGATTATCTGCGCGAACGGATCGTCACGACCTTGTCCGGCGGCGAACGTTTGCGCGTGATGCTGGCGCGCGTGTTTGCGGCCGAGCCGGAATTGATTCTCGCCGATGAGCCGGTGGCGGCACTCGATCCGTATCATCAGCTGCATGTGATGGAGTTATTGCGCGAGCACGCACGCCGTGGCGGTGCGGTGATCGCGGTGTTGCACGATCTCAATCTCGCTGCGCGTTTTTGCGATCGTCTGCTGTTGCTCGCCGGTGGTCGCATGATTTGCGCAGGTAATGCGCGAACGGTGCTCGACGCCGCACATTTGCGCGAAGTGTATGGCGTTGAAGCGCGCGTGCTGGAAGCCGGCGGCGAGTATGCCGTGGTGCCGTGGCGACGCGCGCGTT
This sequence comes from Spongiibacteraceae bacterium, assembly GCA_040508685.1. Taxonomy (GTDB): domain Bacteria; phylum Pseudomonadota; class Gammaproteobacteria; order Pseudomonadales; family CAMLJR01; genus CAMLJR01. Next base: position 2,648 of record JBEVMI010000355.1, on the reverse strand, counting down.
AAACGATGTTAAAGAGCGGTTTTTCAGCGCGCTTTATCCCGTTGACGTGTTTTATTCAGTGGATTTATCCGATTGACTTCCCTTATTGACCTTCCTTGTTGAAAAGTCGCGATGAACCTGCCGATAATGGGTTCGGTTGCGGGATGTGATCCATCCCTGCGCCAACACCATCATTAAACGCCAGTAGTCATTCTGCCGTTCCGCTATCAGTGCGGTGCGAACGGAATGTGGTTAACGCAAATTTGAGCGCGTGTCGAAAGATCTTCGACCCTCATTCGCAGCGGGAACCGAGTTGTGCAGATTTTGCGATTGAATAAAGCAGGGCAACCGATCGACTGGCTCAGTTGGCAGGAAGGTGTTTGTCTGTTCTCGCGCGAACTGGTGTTGTGGACGCTGGGCGATACCATCTTTCGCATCCACGGCGGCCACAGTCGTCTTACCGGCGAACGCACGATTATCGAATTGCCAAGTATTGTCGCCTGCGGCGGTGAAAAACTTGCGCGTCAACGCACCAAACCGGCATTGAGCAACCGGGCTCTGTTTGAGCGCGACAATTACCAGTGTCTGTTTTGCGGACATCATTTCGGCTACAGCGATTTGACGCGTGACCACATCGTGCCGCGTTCGCGCGGCGGTCGCGATACCTGGGAAAATGTGGTGGCCGCGTGCCGTCGCTGCAACCAGCACAAGGGCAATCAATTGCCGGAAGAGTGCGGTCAGGAATTGCTGGCGCTGCCGTTCCGCCCGAATCCCGCCGAATACCTGGCGCTGGTCAACAGCCGTCGTATCCTGCCTGATCAGGCCGACTTTCTCAGCAAACAGTTTTCGCAAAATTGTCGCTGGCAGATGCGTACCAAAACGTTTTACGCCGCCTGACTTTTGCGCCGCGTGGCGCTCTGTTTCGTGACATTTTTTTCATGCGGCATGTGGGGTTGTGAATGGCTGCATGCCGGGTGTCGCGCTACTATCTACATCCTCTCCTTCTGTCGGGACTGCCATCATGCTCGTCGCCTGGTTACTCGCCATCGCCGTAGGTGCGGCGCTGGGTTATACGGTCGCGCAGCGCTCAGCGCGCGGTTACTGGCAAAACCGGCTGGAGCAGGAGCAATCCCTGCTGCAGGCCGAACTCGATGCCAGCAAACAGCTGGTGCTGCAGTTGCGACAGGAAAATGTTGGCCTGCGTTATCAGGTGGGTGAAGCGGAAAAAGCGCGCCGTTACGCCGAGGGGCGTGCACCCGGCGGCGATAACACCTCCGGTGACGACGCGGTCGAAAACAAGGTATGAGCGGTTGGCTGTTCAAGATCGAGCCGAGCGAACTCAGCATCGACGATCTCGCGGCGCGTGGTGCGCGCGGCGTCTGCTGGGACGGTGTGCGCAACTATCAGGCGCGCAACATGCTGCGCGATCAGATCAGGCTGGGTGACAAGGTTTTTATCTATCACTCCAGCTGCGCCGAGGTTGGGATCGCCGGCATCGGCAAGGTGATTCGCGCGGCGTATCCCGATCCGTCGCAGTTCGATCCCGACAGCAAATATGCAGACCCTGCGAGCAAACCCGAGCAGCCGCGCTGGATCTCCGTGGACGTGCGTCACGAAGAAACTTTCCCTGAAATCCTTTCGCTGGCGGCGTTGAAAGCCAACCCTGCGTTAGCGGAAATGGCGCTGGTACAGCGCGGAAACCGTTTGTCGGTGATGCCGGTGACGACAGCGCAATGGCGCGCCATTCTCTCGATGAAGAGAGCAAACAAACTCTAGCGCCGCGCGATATCGGTGACTGCGGTTTTTTCGGCATGGGGTTGTTTGCGTGAAAAAGCCGAGCAATTTTGGATTGCATCGATAATTTCGCCACGATTTTCGGCGAGTACACGCGCGATATGGTCGCCGGTGTAGGGGCGATCGTTGGCGGCGGTGGGTTGCCAGTGATCGGTGCCGCGGTTGTCGTAGGGAATGCGGTATTTCATCGTGGCAGTGCGCAGACGAAGGTGGCCAAACACCAGCGTTCCCAGCGCGGCGCGAATTCGGCGCGCGAGGCGATACAAAAGACAACGCCCTGCACGGCGAAGACGCGCGCAATGATCAATGCAAAACTCAGATACGTGTCGGCGCCGCCACCCAGCGAAGCGACGCCGCCGGGGGTCATCAACAAATTGACGACGAAACCGTTGAAGTGAAAGTTGTAGAGGTCGTAGAGCGTGCGATCGGCCTGAATAAATAACAGGCTCGCCACCGTGGCGACTATCGCGGCGGCGGCGATAGTTTTATGCGCGCGTGGCAGCAGCTGTGCCAGAGCGGCGACCACGATCAATGCGGGCAGCAGATAAATCAGGCTGTAACAAGGCCAAGCCAGCCAGTGAAACAGCTGTGCCGGGACGGCGGGGGTGGCGGTTCCAGCGTGAAAATACGGCCAAGTCTGTACCAGCATATGCAGCCAGCTGAGCAGGATAAACGCAGGCAGATTGATGCGCGGACAGGTGGGCAACGACAGGCGCATGGATAAAACCGCTGGGTACGTCAACAGCGCGACAGCATCACGGTTCAACCTTAACGGGGTCTTATCGATTGGCGCGGTTGAAGCGGTAATAACGGTTGTGGGGATGGTTATGGGGATAGCTCGATTTTGAGCGCGATATCGCCACTGCCGGATTGCT
>JBEVMI010000339.1:0-5508 GCA_040508685.1 Spongiibacteraceae bacterium | reverse complement strand
GAGACCGGTGCCGCCCCCCGTCACGTACACGACCTGCCCGGCAAAGGTATCGGCGGGCAGCAGGGTGGTGCCGAATGCGGGTGGCATGGCGAGCGGCATACGGAACTCCGGGGTCGTTGTTATCGCGAGGCGGCAGACTACTGCGGGTATCCGTGGTGCAGAAGTCGCATCAGGCGAAATGCAATTGATCCGACGCAATGACAGCGCTGCCGGATTTGGGCTGCGCTGCAGTGCGCAACACACGCGGCTCCGCGGTTATCCCGTCGTCAGCAGTGCTTCGAGCATTTTCGCCAGCAACAGCAATGTGTTTTCATCGTTCAGCAAGGCCGGCCGCTCCAGCGCAATGACGCGCGGCAGTGCCTGCACGGTGTGATAAATCAGAAACACCACCTTCTCGCGATCGCGGACCACCACCTCGTCGGCGAAACGCTCCATCAGGGTCAGCGTCGCCGCGGCCGGCGCCACGTGATCGGGCTTGACCACTTCGAGCCGCAGCAATTCGTCGTACTGGATGTAACGCGCCGTGAATTCCGGATCGATCTGCGACCATTTGTAACGCACGGCCATGAAGGTGCGCAGCATCAGCACGATGCCGTCGAACAATTTCGCCGTCGGCGGCAAGGCCTGCAACTGCTCGATCAGCTCGCGATGAATTTCGGTGCGGTATTCGTTGAAGATCGCCGCTACCAGCGATTCCATGGTCGGAAAATATTCATAGATCGAACTGATGGCGACACCGGCGCGGTCGGACAGATGCTGCGCCGACAATGCCTCGCGCCCTTCGCTCTCCAGAATCTCGCGCCCGGTTTCCTTGAGCGCATCGACCAGCGCGATCGAGCGCGCCTGCCGCGGATGTTTGCGCTGCCTGGCCGGCACTTCGAATTGCAGGACATTGTGGTGGCCATTTTTATCCGACGGTGGTCTGGTCATGGTTCTCCCGGGCTCGTGGCGCCCGCTCCTGCCGAAACCGGAACAGCATTGAACAGCGCCGCTATAAGCGGTACTTAATTTTTATTTATCAAACACTTAATTCTGGCTGGCCAGACCCCGTATCCGGAACGGGATCGGCGCCGGGCGCCCCTATACTGACGCAGCAGTTAACACCCTCGGCGCCATCGGCCGCAAACACATCCGGCCTGTCCCGCGGCGACCAGCCGTCACAATAAAACGCTTCACGATGAGGTACGTCATGATCTACGCAGTCCCGTCTTATCAAGAAAAGTCTCTCGCCACCAAAGTGGATCAGCTGCTCAACGATCCGCCGATGCTCACCGATTATTCATTGCAGGACTGGGATCACCTGCCGCGCGAAGAAATCGACCGCCTGCAACTGGCCGGCCTGAAGCAACGTTTCGGTGAGCTGCGCGACAAGATTGGCGTACTGAAAAAACTCGCCGACGCCGAAAATATCGACCACATCGACACCCTCGAAGACGTGGTGCCGCTGCTGTTCGAACACACTGTATTCAAGTCCTACCCGCCGTCACTGCTCGAAAACAATCGCTTCAAGGACATCAACAAGTGGCTCGGCAAACTGACCGCGCATCCGATCGATCACGTCGACGTTTCGACATGTCAGACGCTCGATGAATATTTCGACGTGATGGATGCAGCGGTCCCCGCGCTGTCCGTTGCCTATACCTCCGGCACGTCGGGCACGATTTCGCTGCTGCCGCAGACACGCAGCGAATCGGCGAAAAGCATCATCCTCAAACGCATGACGCTCGGCGTGGTGTCGTCGCCGACTGAGCCACTGCCGGAACTGCACGTCGCCTACCCGTTCTTCCGCTCGGGTCGGATGTCGCATCTGCGCGGCAATGACGCCACCGTCAAACACATGCTCAAAGGCGAGGAATATTTTCACGCCGCGTACCCCATGCGCATGAGCGCCGATGTGCAATACCTCGCTGCGCGCATTCGCGCCGCCACTGCGAAGGGCACGCTCGACCGCCTGAAAATCAATCCCGCCGTGCTCGCGAAAAAAGCAGCGTTCGACAAACTGACGGCGGAAATGCCGCAGCACATGGAAGAATTCTTCGCGCAGCTCGTCGACGATCTGAAAGGTAAACGCATTTACGTGTGGGCGACCTGGAACCTGCTGCACAACATGGCCAAGGCCGGTCTCGGGCGCGGTTTCGAAAAGGTGTTCGCAGAAAACTCCGTGGTCGGCACCGGCGGCGGCGCCAAGGGTCTCGTGCAACCCGAAGGCTGGCAGGACGACATCCTGCGCTTCACCGGCGCGAAACAACTCAACGAACTGTACGCGATGTCCGAAGTGATTTCGTCGCACTGGAAATGCGAACACGACCATTTCCATTTCTCGCACACCGCAATCCCCTTCCTGCTCGATCCGCAAACCAGCAAACCGCTGCCGCGTGCAGGCCGCGTCACTGGCCGCGCCGCATTCTTCGATTTGGGTGCCGACGCGCGCTGGGGTGGATTTATCACCGGCGATGAATTGACCGTCGAATGGGATAAACCCTGCGCGTGCGGTCGCTCGACGGCCTACATCGTCGGCAAGATTCAGCGCTACAGCGAAAAAAAAGGCGGCGATGACAAAATCACCTGCGCCGCGACCGAAGAAAATCACGCCGCTGCGATGGATTTCCTCAACAGCTTTGAAATGTAACCGCGCGCCGCCATCCCGTTTTTGAGGAAATGCCAATGAACAAACCCATCGCACCCATGCCTGTTGCACCCATGGTTATTCGCGGCAAGGTCATCACCGACAACCTGATCGAAGTCGGCGGCCGCGGCGGCGACCTCGCGTTTCTGACGCCCGATGCCCATAAATATATCGATCAGCTGTCGCTGCAAAATCCGCTCAGTCTCGCCGAACTCTACAAACTCAGTTTCGACGACATCCTCGACTATGCTGGCGAGCTGGCGAAAGCACTGGATTATTCGACCAACAAATTGATGCAGCAGGCCTGCGAGCTGTCGTACCTGACTGCGCCGGCGACACCGCCGCTGGTCAAGGCGACCTATCTCGGCCTGCCGAAAATGCTGGATCGCGCGGCGATCATCGAAGCCACCGAATCCACGGTCGGCATCAAATATCTCGAAGGCTGGGTCAAACAGACACTGATCGACGGCACCGAACTCGAAGTGCGCTGCTTCGGTTCGCGCGCGCTGCACATCGTCGCCGGCAACTCGCCCGGCCTGTCGCTGCTGACGATCCTGCGCAACATGATTCTGCGCAGCGACGCCATCATCAAGGCGCCGTCGAACGATCCGTTCACCGCCAGTGCGATCGCACAGACCATGATCCAGATGGCACCCGATCATCCGATCACCCAACACATCACCGTCGCCTACTGGAAAGGCGGCGACAAGGTGCTCGAAGAAAAACTCTATCGCCCCGAGAATTTCGAAAAAATCGTCGCCTGGGGTGGTTTCAGCTCGATCAAACACGTCGCGCAATATATCCAGCCCGGTCTCGAATTGATTTCGCTCGATCCGAAACGCAGCGCCAGCATTATCGGCGCCGAAACTTTCGAGAGCGAAGCCAGCACAGCGGAAGCCGCATTGCGTCTCGCCACCGATATCGGTGCGTCGAACCAGACCGGCTGCGTCAACGCGCGCGTCGTCTATGTGCAATCGGGCACCGATGAAAACGGCCTCAGCACATTGAATAAATTCGCGCAGCAGGTTTACGACGCGATGCTGAAATTGCCGAACAGCATCAGCACGAAACCGAAAAGTTATGACGCCGAACTGAAATCGAATGTCGAATCGCTGCGCCTCGACGACGACTGGTACAAGGTGATCGGCGGCCGGGATGACGAAGGCGCGATCATCGCGTCGCAATTACCCGATCCGGTTTCGTTCGCTACCTTGCTGAACGATCGTGTCGGCAATCTGGTGCCGGTGGATTCCGTTGAGGAAGTACTCGACGCCGTCGATGCCTACACGCAGACCGTGGGTGTGTATCCGGAGAGTCTCAAGGAAGAATTGAAGGACATCCTGCCGCTGTACGGCGCGCAACGTATCGTCTCGCTGGGTTATGCCATCGCCTTGAAATGGGCAGCACCGCAGGATGCGATCGAACCACTGCGGCGCATGGGCAAGTGGATTTCGAATCAGATCAGCGATCCGAAAATCGTTCCCGGTCCATGGACACGGCCACCGGTGGAATAACACCCCAGGATTGAGACGACAGTGCCAACATGTCGCCACTCAACCCGGTCTTGTTTGCGACGACACGCAAAAAACGCCATCCATGTGCCCAACAATCGCTTCGCTCATGGGGCAGGCCCGCAGCTCGGGTGCCGCTCCCGGCGGCACACGGTCGCTGCAAACAAGACCGGGCCGAGCGGCTCGCTCCGAGGAAGGTTGCGTGTTTAATTATTTCCAAACGGTAACGACTCCTTCCACTCCGCGATTGATTACCATGCGGCGTCCTGTTTTTTATAACAACTGATCCAGGGAATTTCTTATGACCACCGCAATCGGATACGGCGTCGCCAGCGCCACCTCGCCACTGGCCCCGCTGCGTTTTGAACGTCGGGCACTGCGCGCGAACGATGTCGCCATCGCTGTCGCTTACTGCGGCGTCTGCCACTCGGATGCACATCAGGCCCACAACGACTGGGGCAGCAGCCTGTTCCCGATGGTGCCCGGACACGAAATCGTCGGCCACGTCACGGCAGTAGGCAGCGCTGTCACCCAATTCAAGATTGGCGAAACCGTCGCAGTGGGCTGCCTCGTTGACAGCTGTATGCAATGCCCCGCCTGCGAAGACGGCGAAGAACAGCAGTGCTACACCGGCGCGTCACCCACCTATAACGGCAAAGACCGCCTCACCGGCGAAATCAATCACGGCGGTTACTCCGACCACATAGTCGTGCGCGATCATTTCGTGCTGAAAGTGCCGGCGAAACTCGATATCCGCACCGCCGCGCCGCTGTTGTGCGCAGGCATCACCGTGTGGTCGCCGCTGCGGCGCTGGAATGTCGGTAAAGGTTCGAAAGTAGCCGTAGTCGGCCTCGGTGGCCTCGGGCACATGGCGGTGAAACTGGCAGCCGCGTTAGGCGCTGAAGTCACGATGGTTACCACATCGCCGAGCAAGGGCGAAGACGCACGCAAACTGGGCGCCAGTCACGTGTTGTTGTCGACGGATCAGGCGGCAATGACAGCAGCGACAAGTCGCTTTGACTTCGTGCTCAACACAATCCCCGTGGCGCACAACGTCAACCCGTATCTGATGCTGCTCGGACGCAAAGGCGTGATGGTCATCGTCGGCGCCATCGAACCGCTGCCCGCGATCCACGCCGGCCTGCTGATGCGAAACGACCGCGCTGTTGCCGGTTCCGGTATCGGCGGTATTCCGGAAACACAGGAACTGCTCGACTTCTGCGCCGAACACAACATCTTGCCGGATTGCGAAATGGTCGATATCAAGGACATCAACGAAGCGTGGGATCGGATGGCGCATAACGACGTCAAATATCGTTTTGTGATCGATATGAATACGCTGAAAAATGTAACGGTTTAAAACCTCGCAAG